>JAKSSA010000013.1 GCA_024403335.1 Lachnospiraceae bacterium | reverse complement strand
TGAATCTGCATAGCGGCCAGATTATCAACATAAATTTCCATATCTGACAGGAAATTAGGAAAAGCAGGATTCTTAATCATTTCACAGACGAGTCTGACATTTAAATCGCCACTTTTAAGTATATCTACGGTGTCATCATCAAGACCAAGTTCATCAACAGGGAATAGGTGGTGCTCTTTATTCATTGTATGACTTTACAGCTTCTTCGGGTGCTTTGTCCGTGAGCACAAAATCACTTTTATCCTCGTTTAATTTGAACCAATCATTATTTTCCATAAAGTACGTTTTTTTTCCATGTATAAATCCTTCTTTCTTTAAAAATAATTCAACAGCTTTACCCCAACCGTTAGGAGACCCGCCCATGTAGCTAGCGCCTGAATGACACGTCAAAAATGGTGCATTGTTCAACTATATGAGATATGATATTGGTAAAGCATTCAAAGATATGGATGTATAAATAGAGAGACCTGTCAGGGTAACCTGGCGGGTCTTTTTTGGCGGATTTTTTTATGAAATTTTTCGCTGGAAGGTCTCTTTCTCAACTAAAAAAGAGATAGATTTCATAACTACTTTGGGGTAAAATTATCTCTGTGTTATTACTGGTGGGATGGAAAAAACATACCATAAATGAGGGGAGAATTAGTTAAATGAGAGAAAAATTTGGGAAAAGTATTTTAGAAGCGCTTGCAGTTATTATTGGTATAATTTTGTGTGTCTTTCTTTTTAATTTTATTTCAGCTAAAAGGGTTGATAATCAATATAAGAAGATGTTAATTGACAAGTATGGTTTTTCGGAAGTTAAGACCATTACATTTAAAAATAAACATAAAATTAAAGAAGATGAATGGCATTTTACGGCACTAGCGAAGAACAATAAGGTTCAAGCCTTTGGAAGATATCAGTGTGATGATCGTGTTGTGACGGTTTTTGATGGATATGATGATTATTATTATGATGATCTTGTGGCTGAAGTGAAAAATTATTATAAGAATATGTTCCAAACAGATAAGGTCTATGTAAATCTTGAGAACTTCACAGGAGCACATTTCTTGGATGAAGATAATATGCATTATATGTCTACGGATATATTTGGTGATTATATGTATTGGGACCTTGCTAAAAACCCTCTTGATGCTGTAAATGAGGATGTAGTACATGACATAATAGACTTTGCCCGTAATGTCTACGTTGTTATGCAAAAGAATGCTGATGAATCTGATGAAGAGGCTATAGGGCGTGTGCAAAAATTATTAGATGCAAAGACATATGATGTAAAAACTTATGTCATATTAATGAGTGATATTTCTGAAGTTGAAGAAGGAAGAAAAAGAACCAATGAAAATGAAGATCAGTTTGGTTACTTTTTTGATAAATACTATATTGATATTACCAATAAGGATAAGATTATAAAGGTTTTGGAAAGTGGTAATTAACAAATACGTTTCGGCGTATTTGAATACTCACATGCAAAAAGGGAAAGAAATGATTCACTATATTAATACAAAGATATTGCCCCAGGAAAGTTTATCACCAAGTGATAGAAGAATGGCTAATAGGTTGGTTAAGGCCTTAAAAAAAGCAATGTGGAGGAATAAATAATGGAATATAATAATTTATATGATGATTTTGCAAAGTTGTTTGTTGATGATAATGAGAAATTAAATCTAATATCTCAAAAAGTAACAGCGGATGTTTCAGATGGTATGCATATAATGTTTGGTATGGTGGTTGTTCCATTTGTAATAAAATTGATAGAAGAAGAGAATGAGATTAAATTGAAAATGGCATTTGATTTTTTTGAACAAATGTCGTTATCTAAGGATTCGCTTATATGTGAAGTGGTGGAATTTACTATTTTAGAAGATTTGATTTCTAGAGGGCAAGATATAGTGGATAAATGCAAAATATACATGGGAAAAGAAACTTTGGAATGTTGTAGAGCAGTCGAAAAATATATGATGTGATTAGAGTATATGGTTAGAATTATGCATGTTATTCGTAAAAGGATATTGATAAATGAAAGAAAAAATAAGAGACTTATATTTTTGTAATAAATTGATAGGGGATGATTCGCTAGTTATTTGGCATAATCAAGTAATAGAAAAAAAGTAGATGAATTGTCGATATCAGATGTGGCGAGATGTATTAGACAAAATTTATTTCTAGAGTCTGCATTTACAATAAATATGATGGTATAATATAATTGTTTATGAAGTACAGGAATATGTTTCACCTATTGATGGATGTTGATCACCATTGAAAAAAGATGAGGAGAATTTATGGGTAAAAAATTGGCTGTGTTATTTCCAGGAATCGGGTACTCTGTTGACAGGCCGCTTTTGTATTATTCAAAAAAGGTTTTGAAGGCAAAGGGATATGAGATAATTGAGGTTAATTACGGAAATCTTAGGCGGATGCACTTTTTGATTCTGAGATTAAGAAAATATCGAGAGATAAACTGATTTCATTTGTGGCAAAGGCTAATGAGCTTGCAGCAGCACAACTTGGAAATGTTGCTTTCAATAAGTATGATAGCATAGTTTTTGTATCAAAAAGTATTGATAGCCAATATCTTATTCACAAGCTTGAAAAGGAGAATCCGGAATATGAAAATTCCAGTGATATAAAATGGAATTTTACTAAATTTCTGGTTGACAGAAAAGGAAATGTAATAGAACGTTTTGAGCCTACAACTGATCTTGCTTTGGTGGACGAAGCTATTGCAAAGCTTATCTAATGAAAAACTTGGATTTTTTACAGCACTATTTTTTACAGCACTATCTTTTGATAGTGCTGTATTCTTTTGCATTGTTTTCAACAGCAGTTTTCGCAGTTTCTATAGCTGCATTAAGATAATCAAGGTCAGGCTTTATGTGCTCAGGATGAGTTAAGGTACCCGTTCTTTTTGCTATTTCATAATTGGTTGCTACTAACTGACCATGAGCAATACGGTCTTTCATGGGAGTTTGCAGATGCGCAGTAACCATTTGAAGGACAGCTCTTGGAGAACTGCCATGATTACCAAAAAACAAGTACATCAACTGGCGCACACCTTCAGCAGGAAGATCATTGATTATCTGCATAAGAGAAGCGAGAATTTTGGAGTCGTCATCTTTATACGAAATTCTATCCATTTCAGGATATGTGTTCTGTAGCAAAAATGGGAGAGGATTTTTGTTAACCAGCTTAAACCAGTTCATGGCCTGGCTTATAGATGGCTCAGATACACCACTTTCCCAATTTAAGATGGTACGCCTGGTAACTCCAAGTTCAAATGCCATATATTCCTGCGAACGCCCCGATTCGTTTCTCGTTAATCTTAAAGCTTCTGAAATTGTCATAAGAAACCTCCTGTTTTTTCTATTTTCTATTTTTCAATTATTTATTATTAAGCATTTCTGTTAATTAGCTAATCTATTTTATCAACCAATCTTTTTATGCATGCTTTTGTTTCTTAAAGACTTGTACGGAATCATATTAATTTGGTACGTAAAATAAGTAGGATTTAAAAATTACTTAAAATTCATATTACGCTTTATCTTTCGCTTTATCTTTCTTTACATTTATAACATAAAATGAAAAATATTTCACATAAAACAGATTGAATGAAGCTAAAAATATGTTGCGAGAAAAAATATGCACATATTTTGCTGAAGTTTGTATATTCCAAGCTACTGATTTTTGATCGCATAAAATATATTATGTAGCCACAAACATAATATGGTTTTTCTGAATCGCAAGGTGTGAATCCGTTTTAGAAAACAATTTATTATGTGGAGAGGAGAAAGGGCATGAAAAAAGAAAATATTGGAAGACTGGTTGCAGCTTTAGTTATTCCAATAGTTATTGGAGGAATATCAGCAGCTTTGTCTGCTAAAGGAATGATTAATTACGCCACTATGAATAAGCCACCATTGTCACCGCCTGCATGGATGTTTCCTGTTGCATGGACTATTTTGTATCTGATGATGGGATTTGCATCATATTTAATTGTCGTATCTGAAGGTGAAATGCGAAGTAAAGCGATGGCATTGATTATATATGCCTTACAGTTATTGATGAATTTTATGTGGTCAATCATATTCTTTAAGTGGGAACAATTCATGACTGCTTTTGCATGGCTGGTTGTAATGTTTGTGTTTGTAATTGGTTGTACCATACGGTTTTGGAGAATTAAAAAGTTGGCGGCATATATGATGATACCTTATATTGCATGGTTGATGTTTGCAGCATATTTAAATATGGGTGCTTATATTCTTAACCAGGCGTAGGGTTTAATTATAAAGGTTTGAAGGTTGGAAAGGAGAAAAAACATGAGAAGTATCACAACATTTCATTTGCAGTATGCACATCGTTTTTATGGTTTCAAGGGCGAAGCACAATATTTGCATGGTCATACGGGAACCATGACTATTGAGGTTGAGGACAGTATTAATACCGGCGTAAACATGGTATTTCCCTGTAACGAAATTAAGAAAACGGCCTGGTCAGTTTTGAAAAATTTTGATCATGCATTGATTTTGAGGAAGGACGATCCTTTGCTTCCTGCTATTTTGGATGTCTATGATAAGCAGGGAATAAAGAATGGAGCTTTGCAGAATACAATGATTGGCACAGCTTTTAAAACAGAGTTAGCAGAGGCTTTTCCGAAATGCCGTTTGGTAGTTACAAAAGAAACAATGACAGTCGAAGGTATGATTAAATTAACCTATGATTTGCTTAAAGACAAACTGAATATTGCTAAGATAACTTTTGTCAGTGGCGATAATACTGCCTCTGAAGAGTTTGAAATCTGTGACACTGTTGACAGATGTCCATGCTGTGGCATAGCATTGGACGAGAATGGAATATGCCCTAAATGCGGATATAGGAAGAAATAATATAAATCTTAAAATCAAGCAGTGAGTAGTAAGCCTTAATGGCGAACTGAAAGCAGCAAACAACAAACAATCAACATACAGCCAACATACAGCCAACATACAGCTAACAGTCAACAGTTAATAGATAATCTCAGGAAAAAGTCATATGAAATATGTTAGAACATAAATCATATGGCTTTTTTGTTTTTTTATTTGTTTTTTATTTGTTATGTAAGTTTGACTTGAAAATGACTTAAAAAATCTAAAAATTTACATTAAAGTTTTGAAAAAAGCCGAAAAAAGGACGAAAAAAGCCGAAAAATAGGCTTATTGCCGTTAATTATCTTACGAGTCCTAAAAATGGGACATAAAACAGAGTAGTATTTTAGTATCAAGTAATCGAGGAACCAGGAGAAGCGAGAACGAAAGCGAGAAAGTGAGTACAAAAAGTGAGTAGCTGAGTAGTGATTGGAATAAAAGTAAAGCGAGTAATGAGCAAAAGACAAAAGGAGGATACCCATGACAGTTAAGGAAGCAAGAAAAATAGTGCAAACATTTGATGATGAAACTCAAAGAGCCACAGAAGAAGAGTTTTTTATGTTCACAGAGGCAATGGATTTTCTAATTAATGAAGAACATAATCCAAGAGATATGATGTACCTGGGCGGTGTATATTATGGAATGAAAAGATTTGATTTAGCACTTAAATATTACGAAATGGCCGCCTCCTATGATTTTGACGAAGCCTATGACTGCTTAGGATACATCTGGTATTATGGAAGAACAGGTGAGAGGGATTACAAAAAAGCTTTTGAATATTTTTCGAAATTGAAGGATAAGGGAGATTTAGTTGCTGCCTATAAGGTGGCAGATATGTATAAAAATGGCTACTATGTTGATAAAAATATGGAGCTTTACAAAGAAATTATCGAAGATTTGTATTTAAAAGTAGCTAAATGTCGAGGAGTTTTTGATCCTGTGCCGGAAGTTTATACGCGTCTTGCACATATAAGGCTTGATGAAGGGAAAGAAGAGGATGCAGTTGATTTGTTTTTAAAAGCAAAAGACTGGCTGGCACAAAGAATAAAATATAGTAATTATTTTGGAAATTTAAATATTATGAAATGGCTTGTAGATGATTTATATGAAATTATAGAGTTTGATAATGAATATTTTGACTTATTTGATTTATACTATTTGTTAAAGACTCCTCACATTATTAACTTTGTGTATGATGGTAAGCTTCAGAGAGTAGAATCTGTGATGGAAGGCGATGAATGCACAGTATGTTTTAATGGTAAATGGTTTAGAAGCAGAGACGATTTCTTTAAAGATGCTGTGTTTGAAGGGACAAATGAAAGATTAGCATCTGCTTATGATAAATGTTACGGATATGAGGTAGTGGCATGAATGATATTATTAAAGTTAAGAATACGGCATATGCCAGATATGAAGAAGTTTTGTTACAGAGAGACAATTTGAAAAAAGAGGCTTTTTTAATAAACAGAAAATATGTTGCAGAGTTTGGAGATTTGATTATACAGATTTTCGAGAAGAAAATTGAGTGCATCAGGAAGAAAAAGGAGATAGAATTTGTCCAGGCTTCAATTAATCATGGGAAAACGGTCGATCAGGAGAAGCTGCAGGAATTTTTGCGAAAAGAAATGGAAGAATTCAAGCATCAGCTTGATATAATGGTAGAGGATACAAAAAATGCCAAAGAAAGCGAAAAAATAACGGAACATGCGCTACTTAAAATAAAACGCATATACCATAAACTTGTTAAATTGATTCATCCTGATATAAATCCATTAACTGAAGAAAATGAAGAATTATCGGATTTATGGCAGAGGGCTCAGATAGCATACAATTGTAACGATTTAAAGGGAATGGAAGAGGCAGATGTTCTTATCAGGACTTTACTTGAAAGAATTAATGTTGGTGTAATGGAAATTGAGATTCCAAACATTGAGGAAAAAATCCAGGAAATAGAAAATGAAATAAAGAATATTCGTGAAACAGACCCATATATGTATAAGTATATTTTGGAAGACAAGGAAATGATCGATGAGAAAAAGCAATGTCTTAAAGAAGAATACAAGTCCTTTGAAGATTATAGTTTGCAATTGGATAAAGTAATAGAAGGATTAATGTCGAACGGAGTGAGATTTACATGGCGAATGAATTAGTTGAAAAGAAAGAAAACAAGGTTGCAGTTATTGAAGGGCATGAACTTGGCGAGATTATCAAACCATTAATCAAGGAAATACACTTGTTTGATTCGTATATTGCCGGTACAACCCACCTTGAAGACAAATCAGTGTTAGATGAAATCAAGGCAGGTGACATGCTGACTCTACAAAGAGAAGAGAATAAATTTGATTTAAATGCCATTCTTGTTTTATATGAAGACGGCAGAAAAATAGGATATGTGCCTGAAAAGGATAACATAATATTTGCAAGACTGATGGATGCCGGCAAGCTGCTTAAGGCAAAAATAATACAGATAACACAAAAAGGCACTTTTAAGCAGATAAGCGTTGGAATCTACCTTGTGGATTTTTAATAGTGCTTACACATATTCCTTTTCAATTTCCTTAACACCTTCGTAGATGAACTCATTTACAGGAACTAAAATATTAAGCTCTTTGCCAAGCTCGATAATTTTGCCTGCAAACATTTCAACTTCAGAAGCTTTTTTATTAATTCTGTCCTGCCCCATTGAAGGTGTTCCGTTAGGATCAAGAGTGCTCTCGATTTCGATGCATTTATTTAAATCAGCTTCAGTGAGCTTTATGCCTTTTGCATTTGCGATAGTTTCAACTTCGCGCATTGCACCAACCAAAGTACGATTAGGCTCGCCCTTGGTCAATACACCATGATAGGTTGTGTTATAAAGCATACAGGTCTGGTTTACACCGACATTTAACATGAATTTAAACCACATTCTCCAGAGAATGTCCTCTTCATAAACATGCGGCATTCCTATTTTCTCAAAGAAGGTTTTTACTGAATTAACCGCTTCAGGACTGGTTTTGTCTGTCATGCCGAAATGAAGTCGTCCCATTTGGGTAAAATCTAAGGAATTTCCGAATTTCATGGCATCCATACCTTGGGCAACGGTATAGACTATATTTTCAACGGGATACTTTTTTGCTAAAAGTTCTTCGCTTGAGATTCCGTTGAGTACTGACATAATTATGGTATTAGGTCCAACTGCACATGCCATGTCCTCAATAGCCTGCTTAAGTCCTGTGTACTTTACTGCAACAAAGATTAAATCTGCAGGTTTTGCTTCATCTAAAGTGATTATATTGAAGTTGACGGGCTTCTTATTGATGAAAAACTGCTGTTTTTTGTATTTTGCAGCTCTTTTGGCATCCATTATAAATGAAACCTTGCCTTCAGGATAATGTGTAGTGATGAAATCAGCATAGAGCAATCCTAAAGCTCCCATACCGATTATTGATACATTTTTGATTTCCATATAATTATTACCTTCCTTCATTAGGTGTATTGCTTATCTTTATTTGTCTCAGAACATTTTGTATTTAACATTCTGATATTTTGTTTCCCTGGTTTTTACTGTTTTAGTACTTTAATAATTATTCTTAGTTTAAAATGTTTTTAGAAGTTGAATACTACTATAAAGACAGATAGTCAAAAGAATTAAGACAACAAGTGCTGCTCAATCTTTCTTAAAATAACATCTATAGCAACCTCATTATGACCGCCTTCAGGTATTATGAGGTCGGCATTTTTCTTGCTTGGTTCAACGAATGCTTCGTGCATAGGCTTTACGGTTGTAAGATACTGACTGATTATAGAATCTAAACTTCTTCCACGCTCTTTAACATCTCTGTTTATTCTTCTTAAAATGCGGACATCTGCATCAGCATCAACAAAAAGCTTAATATCGAATAATTTACAAAGCTCAAGATTTTCGAATATGAGGATGCCCTCTACAATCATAACCTTGTTAGGGGAAATTGTAATGGTATCTTTTGAACGATTATGAACAGTGTAATCATAAACAGGGCAGATAATGTCTCGTCCTTCTTTTAAAAGCTTTATGTGTTCAATAAGAAGGTCTGTATCAAAAGATGAGGGATGATCATAATTAAGTTTAGAACGTTCTTCGTAGGTTAATGAGTCATGTGCCTTATAATAGTTGTCATGTTTTAAAACAGTTACATTGTTTCCAAAGCGTTCCATTATTTTTTCAGTTATAGTGGTTTTGCCACTACCGGTACCTCCGGCTATCCCGATCATTAATATATCGTTCATGTTAACCTCGTTTCATTTGTCTTTTTGATTTAATTATTTTTGTTACCTTGGTTTTATTTGCTTATTTGTTTTACTTGTTATTATTAGTGTGCTTTGTTTTATTATTGTATCTTTTGTAATCAGTTTACCATTTTGGAAGGGACTTCGCAAGAGAATGTATTTATTCGAAAACAACTTGATAACTTGTGTTTTTTTGCATGTTTTGTTATTATAATACAGACAAAAAAATAAATGCTGTATTTGAAAATTAGAAGTAAAAATTGTAAGCGGGGCATATATGGATTTCGGACTTTCATTGGTTTTGATATTGGTAATTCTGGTAATTTATATCGTTATGATTAACATTTTCTCGATTATGTTGAGAATAACCGGTGTTCCGGCAAGTATAGCCGGATTCCAGGGCATTTCTCTTTTTACCAACTGCGGTTATACCACTAATGAAAGTGAAACCATTACTTCTACTAAATTGAGAAGAAAAATTGCTTTGGCATGTATGATAACAGGTAATTTCTTTTCTGTAATAATTGTATCGCTGATTGTAAACATGATCAGCCATTTCAGCGTTGAGAATGCGAAGCAAACTTATCAGATTGCGTATATAGCAATCGGTATTTTCGTAGGTGCAATGATTGTTTTTCAGTTACCGCCTGTAAAAAGAACTTTTTCAAAAACAATCCAGATTATTGTCGAAAGAAGAATTGAAAAGAAAAGCAAGGACAACGTTATTACAATAATTGAGAATTTCATGGGCGAGGCTGTCATTGAAGTGTATGTGCATTGGATTCCTGAAATACTTTATGGCAAGACAATACATGAGAGTAAAATAAAGGCCGAATATAACATAAATATTCTGTCAATTAAAAGAAATAAGCGCATGATTGACATTACAAGAAATACACAGATGGAAAAGAATGATGTTTTGCTGGTTTTTGGAACTTATGCAGCAGTAAGAGAGGTATTTTCAATTGAAGCTGCGCATGAGCGGAAGCTTGCAAGTGAAGAAGCTTCAAAGTCATTAACAAAATCATTTAATGAACTTGATTTAATTGATAATTTTAATGAGAATGCAATGGTTGAAGTTCATTGCAGAATAGTGCCTTTTTTCCTTGAAAATAAGACTTTATTTGAAAGTAATCTGAAGGATAAATTTGGTATAAATATTATTTTTATTAAGCGTGGCAATGATATTATTGAAGTAAATAAAGACACCATTATCAGAACAGGCGACATGCTGATGGTATTTGGACCTTTCCAGGCAATAAAAAATGTATTTATCTACTGATGAAATTTCATAAGACAATTATGGCATGACGATTTGCCAAGCCGATTTTATTGGATTAATAACAGGCTTGTAATGTGATTGCGATATTTGCAGACTGATAAGAAAGAGTGCGGATATAATATTTGCTTTGAATATAAAACAAGCTTAAATATTGAATGAAAAGATGAGTAAAAGATGAATAAAAAATGATAGCAAACTTTTTTAGTTTGCTATCATTTTTTCTATTTTATCAATAAGATGTTCAATAACTGTGGAATTCATGTAAGAAGCTATATCAGGAACGAGTTTGTATTCTATATCAAATATACCTTTTCTAATTTCTGTTGCAGCCTCGTAAAGAGGTGAAGCAGAACTTTTTTGTTCTTTAAGCTTTAATAGTGAAAGATAATAATCACAGGCTTTGTCAGAGCAGAATATATTAAATATTTCATTTCTTAATGCCTCCATAACAGACTGCCTTTTTTGTTCTACAAGCGTAGTCTTGACGGCTTTTTCGAGTTCCTCGTCCTTAAATTTGATGTTGATAGATTTTGGATTGTCAATAAAATTGCTTATTTTTGACGACAAAATGGTAAATAAATCATCAACTGGGGAAAATTCGACTGATTTTACTTCATCCATTGTATTTATACATTTGAGACTTGATAAATACATTAAAGTATTCTCCAAATCCTCAGGAGATGTGAAAGCTTTGTCTAAAAGCATTTCCTGCAATTTGAAAAATTCGTCATATGCCTCTTTATATAAAATAGCAAGCTTCTTGTAATCGTAAACAAATATTGTATTATCAGGCGGGTTTTTCTTTTCAGGATGTGCTTTTGCTAAAGTTTTTTTATTTTTTTCAACTGTTTTGATTAAATGACTTATAGTATCATTGACTTCATCTTCTTTGTCTACATCAAAGATTAATGAATTGTTAAATCGGGTTAAGAAATGCTTTTTTAACTTTTTGTTTGTATCTCCGGCAAGTATCAATGCACTGCTTGAAGATAAGGAGATACAAGCTGCCTTGGGAACTTCACTGTAAGGATAACAGGAAGAAGTATTCATTTCAAAACTGTTTATAATAAAAGGTTCTTTAACTGAAGCATAAGTTCTAAGCTCAGAATTAACCGGATATACAAGCCTTAATCCTATAATCTGGGAGGAAAGCTCCTTATTTGTAAACAAGGACTCAAGCAGGTATTCGATATTATTTTTTGAAGAATCTGCTATAACATATTTAGTCAGATACAGATTTTCATTGAGCTTTTCCTTGACGGGATCACCGGTGCTGAAAAATCTTAAAACATCCGTATCAAGATTTTTTGTCAGAAGATGAAGTTGGGCCTCAATAAAATCAGGGCATATGAGATAATCAATGTAAAAGTTGGTGCTTACATTAAATGTTTTCTGAGAAAGACCTGTAATTCGACTTAAAACAAATGCTGTTTTGTCTTTTGATCCTATAACAGTGAAGGTGTTTATGCCCTCATATTTTCTTTCTTTATTTTGTTTAGAGAAAATTTGGCTTATGCTATTCTGATTTATTACTTCTTTGCCAGATGTAAGATAATTTGCATAAATCAGTTGCATGATAGGAAATAATTCATCTGCAAAGGCACAATAATACTCGTTAGTTTTCAAAAATGTGTATAATTCGTCAGCATTTGGTTTGGCATCTGTAACATAATCTATAAGTCTGTCAATGCAATCACATATTTCTGGATTTGATACTTCAATGTTACGCCTGATTCGCTTTGAAGTGACAGGATGTTGGTAATCTACCTGAAATTCACTGCCTGATAAAGTTCTTAAATATGTTCTTTTGTTGTTTATTCCGGTTCTTTCTTTCATAATCCACCCCATTCATGTAAATCCGAAGTTACACTGAAACCTGTTTTTACTATATGGATAATATTATTATGTGACGAAAAA
The DNA here is from genome assembly GCA_024403335.1 of Lachnospiraceae bacterium. GTDB lineage: Bacteria > Bacillota > Clostridia > Lachnospirales > Lachnospiraceae > JAKSSA01. Next base: position 31,857 of record JAKSSA010000013.1, on the reverse strand, counting down.
GTCAAGGGAATATGTCAATCATTAGTTCCTTAAAGCGACTTATTGTAAAATTTGACAATGTTTTGTTTGGATATTGTATGCGATTATAAATTAACAACAGGAAACGTAATTTGTCACGAGTACAATTTATGCTTGACTAATTTTTGAAATGTAGTATACTTTCACTACAAAATTTTATATTGTATACGTGCTAGGGGAGCTTAAAAGCTGAGAGACGAAAGTCGACCCTTATTACTTGATCCGGGTAATACCGGCGTAAGGAAGCTAATTTGTAATACCTCCGCGCGTATATGTAAGGAGGATTTTTTATGAGAAACAGTAAAGTTTTGATTCTCAGCGAAGGCGCAGTTATGGTTGCTCTTGCAACAGCACTCAGTTTAGTGAAGATTTTTAAACTTCCCTGGGGCGGCTCAGTAACCTTGCTTTCCATGTTACCTATCGTTTTCTTCTCAATCAGAAGAGGTCTTGTATCAGGTTTTGCCGCATCATTTGCATATGCACTTGTACAGTTGTTCCTTGATTTAGGAGAAGTTCTCAGCTGGGGACTCACACCAGGAACACTTATTGCCTGCTTCCTTTTAGACTATATTTTTGCTTTTGCGGTAGTTGGCATTGCAGGTATTTTCAGAAAGAAAGGTACAAGCGGATATATCTATGGAACCGTTCTTGCAGTATGCTTAAGATTTATAGTTCACTTCCTTTCAGGTGTTATTCTTTGGAAGAGCTATGGTGAGCTTTGGGGAGATTTCTTTACTGAGAATACGGTTCTTTACAGCATTTGCTATAATGGTGCTTATATGTTGCCTGAATTGATTCTTACTGTGGTTGCGATTGTCATCATGGCAAACATTCCTCAGTCAAAGAGACTTTTCATTGCAGAGAAATAGGAGTTTATTTGAAAACAAAATGTCTGATAATTTCCGGTGGAAATTACGAAAAAGTGAATATGTCTGTGGAAGACTGTTTCGTTATTGCGTGTGATAAGGGGCTCGCATATGCGGAACTTGACGGAATTGTACCGGATTTGGTTATCGGTGATTTTGATTCTTATGGCTGCTGCCCAAACTTTGACGGAGAGATGATTACTCTTCCTGCGCAAAAGGATGATACAGATACAATGTTCGCTGTCAAAGAGGCTGTGAAGCGCGGATTTGAAGAGATTATTATTACTTCTGCGCTTGGTGGAAGAATGGATCACCTCTATGCAAATTATCAGGCAATGATGTATGCGATTACACGTAATGTTAAAGCTCGAATTGTTTCACAGGATATGATGATAATCGGGTTACATAGTGGAATGAGTTTGGTGGAAAAAGTAGATCCCGGCCAGATTGTTTCAGTTTTCTCATATTCGGATTTTTGTAGTGGCGTAACTATTAAAGGTACATTTTATGATGTCACAAAGGTAGATTTAACAAATGATTTCCCTTTAGGACAAAGCAACTATGCAAACTCTACTGAAATTGAGGTCAGCGTGGAAATCGGTAAACTGATAGTTATGATTCTAAGAGAAATTCACGAATAATATTTATTGTGTTAAAGACAATTTGAGAGAAATTCAATATTTAAAAAGAAGTGAAAATTTTGACTGCCTGTCTTTTCATACAGGCAGTTTTTTGTTATTATATGTAATTACGCTTTATATCATAAAATATATGCAATTGAAGGAAGAAAAAGATGAAAGAGCTTTTTACCATAGATGCTAAAAATTATAATCCGTTAGGGCGAAGGATTGTAAGACCATCAGTGAGAGGAATATGTGTTAAGGATGGCAAAGTACTTCTTATCTATGCTCCAAAGTATGATTATTACAAATTTGCAGGTGGCGGATTAAATGAGGGTGAAAGTCATGAAGATGCGCTTATGAGGGAAATGAGGGAAGAAACCGGATACATTGTTAAGCGTGAGACGATAAAGCCTTACGGACATGTGCTTAGAATTCAAAAATCGTTTGATGACGAAAATGCTTCTTTTGTCCAGGACAATTTCTATTATTGGTGCGAAGTTGAGGAAGACAGGGTGCAAACCGAGATGGATGATTATGAGGCAGATGAGGGTTTCACTGCAGTTTGGGAAGACCCTTTAAAAACCTCTTACTACAACGACTGTCATGATCATGGTGGCAGGAAATCTTATATGATTGAGCGCGATTCAAAGGTGATGCTCCTTGTTTATGATGAAATAAGAAAGAGCAAAGGAGATTACAAATATTCGTCTTTTGCAATGAAAATGTGGAATGATGCTGTAAAATCAGCCGGCATTTTTGAAGAATCATTAAAATGATTGTTGTATTGATAATAATTATATATGAAAAAAATATTGAATTGTTAATCAAAGAAATTTGAAACAACCAAAGAACTTCAAAATGAATATTGAGTCATAAAAAATAGACAGAAATAGCAGAAATAATAGAAAAACAAAAATAGCAGAAATAGCAGAAATATTCATATTTGTATATATGGTTGAACATATATGATTAAATGAGTTTAAAGTAAGGAGTATAAGGTGAAAATTACAATTAATCATAAGTACATAGCATTACAGGGACTTTTCTGGATGATTTATTGCGTGGGAGTAGGTTTTATTTCCATGTGCTTACAGAACAATGGTTTAAACAATGGAGAAATCGGCGTTGTAACAGCCTCCTTCGGCTTGGTTTCAGCGGTACTTCAACCCGCTTTAGGGCGCATATGCGATAAACATCCGGAGGTTACATGGAAGAAGATGCTTTTGATTCTTTCAGTTCCGATTTTCTTTATTTGCATTTTGGAAACCTTTTTCCAGGGTAAATTCTGGGGTATTTTTTGTGTTGGAACACTCATATTCCTTGTGAATACAATTATGCCTTTCCTTAATGCAGCACTTTCTGATTATCAGGGCCAGGATATTTATGTGAATTTTGGTATCGCAAGAGGTACGGGCTCTTTTACTTTTGCCGTTTTAGCAGTTATTATTGGTCAGATTTCGTTGAACTTTGGAACTAAGGCTGTATCGGTTTCAGGAATTGTAGTTTCAGTTCTTTTTATTCTTGTTGTTTTGTCTCTTCCCTGTAAGCCTCTGAATTTAGTTTCTAAGGAAACAGCAGAGAACAGTGAAAAGGTTACAACAGAAAGCGGTGAAAAGGCTGCAATTGAAAGTAGTGAAAATGTTACAATAAAAAGTGGTGAAAATACTGCATCAAAAAGCAAAGTAAAAATTGCCAAGAAAGCAGGAGAAAAGAGCTTTATTCGCAAATATCCATCTTTTATTGTGATGTTTGTTGCATTTATTTTCTCTTCAACTTCACATAATTTGCTTGGAACATATCTTTTACAGTTTATGCAGTCGATTGGTGGAACTAATGACCAGTTTGGAATTGCAATTGCGGTGCAGGCTGTAGTTGAAGTTCCGGTATTATTCCTTTTTGCAAAAATAGTAAAGAAGATTTCAGCGAGAAATTTAATGCTTATTGCAACAATCGGGTATGGTTGTAAGGCAGTGTGGTATGCTTTGACAGGAAGTATTGTCATGGTATACTTTGTACAGATTACTCAGATGATAAGCTTTGCCATATTCGCATCAGCATCGGTATACTATACTTTAAAGGCTATAAAGAAAGAGGATCAGGTAACGGGACAGGCAATGATGACAAGCATAATGGTAATCGGATCTGTGCTTGGCAGTCTGATTGGTGGCATGCTTATCGATAATTTTGGTATGCGCGCCATGCTAAACGTAAATATGGTGATTGCAGCAATTGGTATTGTGCTTGCATTTATATCAGTTTTTGTATTCACTAAATTTGATACATATGGAGGAGAAAATGAGTAAGGTAAATTGGGCAATTATTGGTCTTGGCAGAATTGCCAAAGCTATGGCAGCTGCATTAAAGGGTGTTGATGATGCAGTATTGTATGGCGTGGCTTCAAGAGGGCTTGAGAAGGCAGAACAGTTTAAGGCAGAGTTTGGAGCAGTGAAGGCATATGGGTCATATCAGGAGGCATTTGATGATCCTTGTGTTGATGCAGTCTATATTGCTACACCTCATCCCATGCACAAAGAACTTTCGATTCTTGCGATGAAAGCTGGCAAAGCAGTTTTGTGTGAGAAACCGGCAACGATGAATGAGGCAGAGCTTGAAGAGGTTTTGGCAGTAAGAAAAGAAACAGGCATGTTCTTTATGGAGGCCATGTGGACTAAGTTTCATCCTGTTTATAACAAAGTTTTGGAATTAGTTAAGAATGGGGCGATTGGCGAGCTTAAGAATGTGTATGCAGATATTTGCTGTCCAAATCCCTATGTACCCGGTTCAAGACTTTATGAAAAAGAGCTTGGCGGCGGTGCCTGCCTTGATTTAGGTATTTATGTTTTAACCTATGCCTTGGGAGCAATTTCGGCAGCAACGAATGATGCTTTCGCTGATTGCAAACCTGAAAAGTTTATGTCAATGACAAGAAAGGCAGTGACAGGAGTTGACGCTTTTGACAATATAATGCTTGAATATAAGGGAATACAGGCAACTTTGACTGCTTCCATTGATTCAGGCTGCAATGAGGAAACAAGAACTGCAAAGCTTGTTGGCAGCAATGGTATGATTGAAGTGCGAGGCTTTTGGTACGCAAGTTCATATAAGCTTTTTGATGCTAATGGAACAAAAATAGGTGAAGAGTATCTGCCCTTTAAAGTAAATGGCTATGAGTATGAAGCACAGAAGGCAACAGAGTGCATTTTAAACAGCGAGGCAGAGTGCGAGATTCACACATATGCTGATACAAAATTACTTTCAGAACTTATGGACAAAGTTATCATGTCTGTGTAATTTTGTGTTGTGGTTATAATAAGAACAGCTCATCGTTTGTTCAAAGGATTTGGTTAGGAGACTGTAATGAATAAACAGTTTGAAAATATAGCTACCTGCGTTTGGGAGTTTGGAAAATATAAGCCATTTAAGACAGTAATCAGTAAAACTCGTGGAAATACAGAGTTTAAGCGCATTGTTGTTGAGCAGAAAAATGAGCATTATCAGATTTCCAAGTTTACGGAGAAGCAGGTTTTTCATGAAAATACTGATATTGAAGGAATGCTTGATTTTATCGCATATGCGCTTGAACATGATTTCTTACAGCTTAATGCCTGGAGTGAGGTTGCTGAAATTTCAATAAATGTGACTAAAAAAGGCAAGATTTTCATGGGGATTTCCAAGGCCAGGGAAATGGTGCTCATTAAACATGATAATGCACATAATCGACAGAAAAATTATCTCCTTGAAGAGGGGACAGAAATCAAACCGCTTATCGATATGGGGATTTTCTCGAAGGAAGGTAAAATTGTCAGTTCAATGTATGACAAGTATAAGCAGATTAACCGCTTTATTGAGATTATTGACGATGAAATCCGGAAAGGAAATTACGAGAAGCTAAATATTATCGATTTTGGCTGTGGAAAATCTTATTTAACCTTTATTGTATATTATTATCTGACAGAAATGCGTGGTATAGATGCACATATTATTGGGCTTGATTTGAAGGCTGATGTTATTAAAAAATGCAATGAGGCAGCTTTAAAATACGGTTACAACAATTTGAAGTTTGAGCTTGGCGATATTAATGGTTTTAAGGCGCCTTTTGATGTGGATATGGTGATAACTCTTCATGCCTGTGACACAGCTACGGATTATGCACTTTATAATGCGATACAGTGGAATGCTAAGATGATTTTCTCTGTTCCATGCTGCCAGCATGAGCTTAACGCCCAAATGGCTCCGAAAAACCTCTCAATTTTAAAGGAATATGGTATAATTTCGGAACGTTTTTGCGCTCTTGCAACGGATGCAATCAGGGCTGAATTGCTGAAATATTCAGGATATAATACGCAGATACTTGAATTTGTTGACCTTGAACATACCCCGAAAAATCTTCTTATCAGGGCGGTAAAGAATGATGGCATGTCAAAGGAACGAAGAGAAAAAGCAATTGGTGAAGTAAGAAAATTAACAGATGAATTTGGTTTTAAACCAAGCTTATATGAAATGATTTGTTCTTAAAACAGGATAAGATTTTGAGAGGAGTATTTTATGTACGAATGCAGAAAGTCGAAGAAAACAGTCGTTCTTCGAAATGAAAAGGGTGAAGCAGTTAAGAATCAGGTAGTAAAGGTAAATCTTAAAAAGCATGAGTTTCTTTTTGGTGTAGGTGCTTTTGACAGTTTGCCTTACGCTAATGGATACAAATCAGAGATTACAGAAAACAGAGTAAACAAGCTGCTTAAGGTTTATAATTATGGAACGCTTCCATTTTATTGGGGACAGTTTGAACGACAGGAAGGACAGCCTAATACACAGGGGCTTATGAATGCTGCTAAGTTTTTAAAGGAAAATGGAGTAACTCCTAAGGGACATCCACTTTGCTGGCATACAGTGTGCGCAGACTGGCTTATGAAGTATGATAACAATAAGATCCTTGATATGCAGCTTAAGAGAATTGACAGAGAAGTTTCAACTTTTAAGGGTGTTATTGACATGTGGGATGTTATAAATGAAGTTGTTATCATGCCGATTTTTGATAAGTATGATAACGCTGTTACCCGCATATGCAAGGATTTGGGAAGAGTCGGATTGGTAAAAGAAGTTTTTGCAGCAGCAAGACAGGCTAATCCGGATGCAACTCTTTTAATTAATGATTTTAACTTAAGCACAAACTACGAGATTCTTATTGATGGTTGTTTGAATGCCGGAGTAAAGATTGATGCTATCGGTTTGCAGACACATCAGCATCAGGGCTATAGAGGTATTAAGTTCTTTGAAGAGGTATTAAAGAGATTTGAAGTTTTCGGACTTCCTTTGCATTTTACTGAAAACACTCTGGTTTCAGGAGAGCTTATGCCCCCTAATATTGTTGACTTAAATGACTTCCAGGTTGATAAGTGGCCTACAACTAAGGAAGGCGAAGAGCGTCAGAAAAACGAGCTTGAAGAAATTTACAGAAGAGTTTTTGATCATCCTTTATGTGAAGCGATTACAGGCTGGGATTTAAGTGACGGTGCATGGCTTCATGCTCCTTCAGGCGTTTTGAGAGAGGATGGAAGTGCAAAGCCTTCTTATGAGATGCTTGATAATCTTATCAACAGGGAATGGCACACCGAATATGAGACAATGACTGATGAAAATGGTAATTTTGAACTTGAAGGATTTAGAGGCGAATATGAAATAAGCTATAACGGCAAGGTTCAGAATATTACTTTGGGTAAATAAGCTGTTTTCAGATGATTCGTTTTTGAGTAATGGATTTTAGATTATTGTTTAGCAGATTTTGAAGGTGTTGCGAAGCAGGATGTATAAATAATGAGGATAAATAAACAGGTGGCTAAGCTGCCTGTTTTTTTGAATATCTTGACTAACTACTTGCATTATTGTATAATATGATGATATTTTGTGAGCAATTTGCTTATATATAGGAGTTTGAGTATGGAAGAAAAAATAAACGAAATTATTGAAGAAGGAAAAGGCAACGTTGAATCAAGAAACTTTATTGAAGTTATCATTGACAACGACTTAGCAGAAGGAAGAGCAGATCACGTTATGACACGTTTTCCGCCCGAACCTAATGGTTACCTTCATATTGGTCATGCAAAGTCTATTCTTTTGAACTATGGTCTTGCTAAGAAGTATGGCGGAAAGTTCAATCTTCGTTTTGATGACACAAATCCCATGAAGGAAAAGACTGAGTTTGTTCAGTCCATAACAGAAGATGTTAAGTGGCTTGGTGCGGATTTCGAGGACAGACTTTTCTTCGCATCAAACTATTTTGATAAAATGTATGAAGGCGCAATTAAGCTTATCAAAAAAGGAAAAGCTTATGTTTGTGACTTAACTCCGGATGAAATCAGAGAATACAGAGGAACACTTACTGAACCCGGAAAGAATTCGCCCTACAGAGACAGAAGCGTTGAGGAAAACTTAAAGCTTTTTGAAGAGATGAAAAATGGTGTTTATGCAGATGGCGAAAAGGTTTTGCGAGCAAAGATTGATATGGCATCACCTAACATTAATATGCGTGACCCTATCATTTACAGAATTGCAAGAATGACACATCATAACACAGGTGATAAGTGGCTTATTTATCCCATGTATGATTTTGCTCATCCTATTGAAGATGCTGAAGAAGGCATTACTCACTCTATCTGCACACTTGAATTTGAAGATCACAGACCTTTGTATGACTGGGTTGTAAATGAGCTTGAGTATAAGAATCCGCCCCGTCAGATTGAGTTTGCAAAGATGTATGTTACAAATGTTGTAACAGGAAAGAGATATATTAAGAGATTAGTTGAAGCCGGAATAGTAGACGGATGGGATGATCCTCGTCTTGTTACCATAGCAGCGCTTCGCCGTCGTGGTTATACTCCTGAATCAATTAAGATGTTCATGGAAAACTGTGGCGTAACCAAGGCAAACAGTTCAGTTGAATATGCGGCATTGGAATACTGCATTCGTGAAGACCTTAAGCTTAAGAAAAATCGTGCCATGGCGGTAATTGATCCTATCGAGCTTGAGATTACAAACTATGAAGAGGGCAAGATAGAGTATTTTGAAGCTGCAAATAATGCTGAAAATCCTGAATTAGGAACTCATATGGTTCCTTTTGGAAAGCATCTTTACATTGAAAGAGAGGACTTCATGATTGAACCTCCCAAGAAGTATTTCAGACTCTTCCCGGGAAATGAAGTTCGCTTGATGAATTCATATTTCGTTAAATGTGAAGGTTATGAAACCGACGAAAATGGCAAAGTTACAAAGGTATATGCAACTTATGACCCTGCAACCCGTAACGGCTTGAATTTTACAGAGCGTAAGGTAAAGGGAACAATTCATTATGTTGAAAAAACAACAGCAGTTCCTATTGTTACAAGACTTTACGAGAACCTTGTTGATGAGTCAAAGGGCGTATATGATGAGGAAGGAAATGTAAATTTAAATCCTAACTCAATCACAATATGTGATTCATTTGTAGAGCCTTATATCAAAGATGCAAAGGCATATGACAGCTTCCAGTTCTTGAGAAGCGGTTATTTCTGCGTAGATTATAAGGATACAACTCCTGAAAAGCTTGTATTTAACAGAATTGTATCAATGAAGAGCTCTTATAAGCCTAATTAGTTTGTAAAAAGGGATAGTTTTCCCGAATTGTAAATAGTAGTGAAGTAAACCTGTGGAGGGAATATGGCTGATTTGTTGTCAGGATTGGAAGCTTTAGGTCTTGGAAAACTTAAAGGTCTGGATATTTTTGGAGAGGAAAAGAGTAATGCAGCAGCAGGTGGTAAACCTGGTGAGCAGGTAAAGGCTGCAGAGCCTGTCGAAGAGGATTTCCTTCTTGATAAGACCTTTGAGTGCCCGGTATGTGACAAGACTTTCAAAGCAAAGATAATTAAAGTTGGTAAGGCAAAGCTTATTGGGCAGGACACAGACCTTCGTCCGCATTATAGTGTGGTCGATGTTTTGAAGTACGATGCAGTTGTTTGTGAATACTGTGGCTATGCGGCATTAACAAGATATTTTAAACCCGGTTTGCTTACAAGCAGTCAGATTAAACTGATTCGTGAAGGTATTACAAAAACTTTCCGTGGACTTTCAACAGGAAATGATAAGACTTATTCCTATGATGAGGCGATTCTTCGTCACAAGCTTGTTTTGGCAAGTACTGTTGTAAAACGCGCAAAAGTGTCAGAAAAGTCATATACCTGCCTTAAAATAGGCTGGCTAATTCGCGCAAAATATGAAGAAATGATATCAAAGCATCAGGGTACCGCAGAGGAAATTAAACAGCTTCAGCAGGAAGAGCTTGCATTTTTGGATAATGCCTATAAGGGCTTCATAGATGCATTCTCAAAAGAAAATTTCCCTATGTGCGGTATGGATGAGTGGACTTTGACTTATCTTACAGCTGACTTAGCAAGAAGAACAGGCAAGACAGAAGAAGCAAGCAGATGGTGCTCTAAGGTTATTACTTCAAGAGAAGCAAATGACCGTATCAAAGAAAAGGCAAGAGAGCTTAAAGATTCTATTATTGGAGTAGCTGATGCAAACAAAAAGGCAGAAGCTGCAAAAGCTGCGGCTTTACAGAATGCAAGAAAGAAAGTCTGATATTCGGTTAAAAAAAGTTGATTTATAAACTCTGCATTTAATGCAGAGTTTTTCAGAAATATATGGTTAAAGAAATAATAGCAAAAATAGCAATAGGAATTATAAGTGCACTCTCGGTTGCTTCCGTTGGTGTAATTACGGTTGCCTCCGTTCCTGCTTTGGAGAATGCTATTGTGGAAACTTTTGCTTCTGATGAGGAACAGTTCAGGAAAGTACTTGTTGAAAATGCGGCAAGTGATGCCAGAGATTTTCTTGAAGTCATTAGCACTAAAAAGGCAACAGATTCTCTTACTAATGTTAAAAATCTTATCAATGAGAATTCTTCAATAGTTAATGGACCCTTTGATAAGAGCTTCTATTTTGATGTTAATGTTTCTGACAGCGCAAGAATGATAGGAAATCTTCTTCAGTCAGATATAGAAATCCCCAAGTCTTTAACAATAGATGGCAAGGTCCGCTATGATGAATATGCAGCCGCTACGGATTTGGGACTTTCAGTTAATGGTGTTGAAATAATACGTCCTGAGTTTATGTATGATTTTACACAGGATGATATGTATCTTGGTATTCCTGTTATATATGACAGATATATTTATACCAATGTTGAAATAATTCGTAGTATTTTTTCTGATGAAAACATTTTAGAAATCATAGGATATGCGCTTGGAATGGAGCTTAATTCAGCTTCAGATTCTTATGAAGATGATATATATGGCGGAAGTGCCATTGATTTGTCGATATTTGACTACCTTCAGGGTAACTATGACAGAAATGAAACATTTGCGACAGCTTCTGCGGTTGCTAACTTGCTTTATGTTTATCAGCAGAATATCTTAAATAACACGTGGTTTGAAACAGAAGTTAAGAATGCGGTTGGTACATTGTATATTAATTCTGAGTATACCTTACTTGAAAAGAAATCTGTATTTGTAGAAATCGGTGAAAATGTTGAAGAACAAACCTGCTTTGAAATCACATATTCCTCTGAACAGATGAAGATGTTGCTTGAAAATGCAGTAGATCTTTTTGTATCTTTGATAGAGAAAAATGCAAATAATACTAATCTTTCGGAATTTTTAAGAGGACAATGGAGAAAAAATCTCGTGGAAATAATGAACGGGATAGATTCTTATGACAGCTATACTTTTGAATATTATGTTAATCCTGATTTGGAAAGACTTGGGTTAAGGTTTAAGTTAGATTCTGCAGAAGAAAAAGATTTGGAAATTTCATGGCTTGGAATAGAGAATGCTTCAAAAGAAGTAAGGATGTTTGAAATCGTTTTTGATGAAAAGAGCCTTTTTAATCTGACTTATGATAAGGTTTTAAAGGATAAGGAATCGGATTATTCTTATGTGCTTAAAGCTTATGTTGGAGACTTACTTCCTGCTAATTTGGGCGGACCACTTTTGGGAATGATGATTGATAAGGATTCAATTGCTAATATTAAGATTTCAGGTGACTTAAGTATAAAGAATGATTATCCTTTGGAAAATCTTTCAGGCTTTGATTTGTCAGCAACTCTTGAAATGCTTGGAATGAAGGCAATTACTTTAAAATTTGGATTAAAAGATGAGCTTCCTCAAAGAATAACTTTACCTTCAAAGCAGGATTCAGCAGATTTGCTTGAAGCTATTTTTGCTTTATATTTTGGGCTTGACTTTAGTGAGTTGGAAAAACGAATAAATGAAGCCGGATATTCTTTAGGGGATTTGGGAATAGGATTATAATGAGAATTGGTCATGGATATGATGTACACAGATTAGTTCCAAACCGCAAGCTGATACTTGGGGGTGTTTGTGTACCCTTTGAATTAGGGCTTCTTGGTCACTCTGACGCTGATGTTTTAATTCATGCAGTAATGGATGCTTTACTTGGTGCAGCTGCACTTGGTGATATAGGAAAGCATTTTCCTGACAATGATAACAATTATAAGGATATTTCAAGTCTGATTCTTTTGGAAAAGGTAAGAGATTTAATAGCTGGAAAAGGTTATAAAATAATAAACATAGATGCAACAATACTTGCACAGAAGCCCAAGCTTGCAACATACTTGGGTGATATGGTCTGTATGATGGCGAAAGCCCTTAGGATTGAAGAAGATTGCATAAATGTAAAGGCAACGACGGAAGAAGGCCTTGGTTTTACAGGCAGCCTTGAAGGAATCGCTGCTCATGCAGTATGCTTATTAGAGGAGGAGCCCATATGAACGAAGTTCATATATAGAAATGGCTCCGACGACATGCCGCCGAATGGACATGAGGGGGCGATACATATTAACCAGGAGGAGCCCATATGAACAAAGTTCATATATAGGAATGGCTCCGACGACATGCCGCCGAATGAACATGAGGTGGCAGTAAATATTGTTTCATGGAGGAAAGAAAATGAAAATATATAATACCTTAACAAGAAGAAAAGAAGAGCTTAAGCCGTTAAATCCCGGAAAAATTACGATGTATGTATGCGGACCGACAGTATACAGCTTTATTCACATCGGAAATGCAAGACCTATGGTGGTTTTTGACACTGTTAGAAAATACCTTGAATATAAGGGTTATGATGTAAACTTTGTTTCAAATTTTACTGATGTTGATGATAAGATTATTAAAAAGGCAATCGAAGAAGGCGTTGATTCAAGCGTAATTTCAGAAAGATATATTGCTGAATATTACAAGGATGCAGAGAGCCTTAATGTAAAGGATGCAACCACAAGACCTCGCGCAACCAGAGAAATTGATGGAATGATTGCGATGATTCAGGAACTGATTGATAAGGGACATGCTTACGAAAAAAACGGCACCGTATATTTTAGTACACAGTCCTTTGAGGAATATGGCAAGCTGTCAGGAAAGAATCTTGATGAGCTTTTTGCCGGCGCAAGAATTGCAGTAAGTGATGAAAAACAGGATCCTTCAGACTTTGTTTTGTGGAAGCCTAAAAAAGAAGGTGAACCATTCTGGGTATCTCCATGGAGTGAAGGAAGACCGGGCTGGCATATCGAATGCTCTGTTATGAGTAAGAAATATCTTGGAGAGGAGATAGATATTCATGCAGGTGGTGTGGATTTGATTTTCCCTCATCACGAAAATGAAATCGCTCAGACTGAAAGCTGCACAGGCAAGCCTTTTGCCAAATATTGGATGCACAATGCTTTTGTCACCATTGACAATATTAAGATGTCAAAGTCACTTGGTAATTTCCTTAATGTAAGAGATATTTTGAAGGAATATACAGGTCCTGAACTTAGATTTTTCATTTTAAATGTTCACTACCGTTCCCCTATTAATTTCTCAAGAGAAATTATGGAGTCTGCAAAGAATGGTCTTGAGAGAATCAGAAATGGACGCTCAAATCTGGATTATATTCTTGAAAATGCCAAAGAGGAAGCTTTGAAGGAAGGCGAAGCAGAACTTAAAACTAAGTTTGATGAAATTGTAAACCGCTTTGAAGAGGTCATGGAAGATGATTTCAACACTGCTGATGCAATTACCTGCGTATATGACATGGTAAAGCTTGCAAATACAGAGCTTTCTGCAACAAATTCAAAGGAAATGATTTCATATGCCCAGAACAGAATGGATTTGCTGCTTGATATTCTTGGCGTAGTAGTTAAAGAAGACAAATCATTGGAAGCTGAAATTCAGGAAATGATTGATAAGAGACAGCAGGCAAGAAAGAATAAGGATTTTGCGTTGGCAGATAAGATAAGGGACGAACTTCTTGCAAAGGGAATCGTGTTGCTTGATACCAGAGAAGGCGTTAAGTGGAAGAAGGCATAATTTGCGCAAAAAGATAAAAAGCGTCCTTTTGGTGGACGGATACAATATCATATTCGCCTGGGACGATTTGCGGAAAATCAGCGAGTCAAGTCTTGAAGATGCAAGACTTAAACTTGCTGATATGCTCTGCAATTATCAGGGTTTTAAGAAAACAACGGAAATAATTTTGATATTTGACGGTTATAAGACGCCTGGAAACGTTGGAGAGATTATACATTATCACAATATAGATATTGTATATACAAAAGAGGCTCAGACGGCAGATACCTTTATTGAAAGCTTATCATATCAGATGTCACAGGATTATCACATAGCAGTAGCAACGGGTGATGCGCTTGAACAGATTGTTATTTTCACAGGTGGTGCAACCCGTATGACAGCAAGAGAATTACGAGAGGCAATTGATAATGCCAATAAAGAAATACAGGAAGTATTCGCATTAAATGCCAAGCGTCAGAAAACCCGTTATACCCTGCTTGAGAGTCTTCCTGAGGAGACAAGGAAAATGCTTAGTGAATTAAGACTTAAGGAAGATTGAAATTCACAAAAACGTTCACAATATGCGGAAAAATAAGGCTTTGATTGACGGAATATGCCTGATTGAAAACGCTGATTAAAACGAGACTAAACTTAATTTTTTGTTGACATAAGTATGTAAGTATGATAGAATTTCACGCGTTAAAAATGCTGCTGTGGCTCAGTCGGTAGAGCGTCGCATTGGTAGTGCGGAGGTCACGGGTCCGATTCCCGTCAGCAGCTTGGGGGAAGAGCAATCTTCCCTGTTTTCATATTTGGAGGAATTATGGAGATTTATATTATCAGACATGGTCAGACGGATTGGAATAAAAACGGAAAGCTCCAGGGTGGAACTGATGTGCCTTTGAATGAAAATGGAAGGGAAATGGCAAGAAATTTATCAGTTGCTATCAAAGATGTAAAATTTGACAGAATGTACTGTTCACCACTTTGCAGGGCAAGAGAAACTGCAGAAATTGTAAAAAGAGATCGTGCAATAGAACTTTTGGCTGACGAAAGAATTCACGAAATATCTTTTGGAGTATGTGAAGGTGTAGACTACAGACCTCCTAAGGAAGATACTCCTATTTGGAATTTCTTTTTTAATACAGGCGAATATGAAGCTCCGGAAGGTGCAGAAACCCTTGAGTCAATTATAGAAAGGGCTAAAAATTTCTTAATAGATGAGATTGAGCCACTTGAAGGAAAATATGAAAGGATTGCAATAGTTGCCCATGGTGCTATGAATAAAGCACTGTTTTGTCACATAAAGCAACATGGCAAAGAAGAATTCTGGTCAGGCGGTCCACAAAGGAATTGTAATGTCGCTATTGTAAAGTATGAAGGTGGAAATTACGAAACAGTTACCGAATGCCTGGAGTACTAAGTTTGGAATCGGAATTGCAGATACTAAATGTGGAATTGGTGTATGTAATTTTACTTATTCGAAGGCTTCATTTTGATATACTTGTGTATTCGTAAAGTTAAAAAATGCAGGAAAAAAGGACATTTTCGCAGGAAAGTGTCTTTTTTTGTTTTGAAAAAAGACACTTTTGCAATCCCCTATATATTGTGTTTACTTTTTTTATTGAAGAATCCCCTATATATTGTATGAAACAGCATGGCATGTGGTGCTTGAAATTTGGCTGTGTTCTCTGAAACGCTGATATAATCGTTGTTTTGGGTTACAAGCTGTCCTTGAATGTGAAAAGGAATGAAACACTATATATTGTGTACTAAAAATATAGTACTCCGAAATGTTGTATAAAATGTGGATAAATTTGTGGATAAATAACCCTATATTGTGGATAAGTTGAATTGACTTTTACATTATTCGTATGATAATATACAAACGCACTCGGAATCTTTAGATTGTGCTTAAAAAGTGAAAAAATATGAAAATTCTTAAAAAATAGAATACAATATATTGTATATTTTGTTATCAGATATTCTTAATTTTTTTCCTTAAATGCCGATATAATAAGCAGATGTGCAAAATGCAGTAAGAACTAAAAGGAGAATGTTCCGCTGCTGCTAAAAATGGGGGACGATATGGCTTTATTAGTAATTAAAAGAGATGGCGAAACAGTAGATTTTGACATCAGAAAAATTAGTGCGGCTATTGCTAAGGCATTTGAGGCAACACAGAAAACAACCAACAACTCAATCCTTGAATTGCTGGCCATCAGAGTAACAGCTGATTTCCAGAGAAAAATTGTTAATGAATCCATTAATGTGGAAGAAATTCAGGATAGCGTTGAGCATGTACTTGAAGAAACCGGTTATACAGATGTAGCAAAGGCTTACATCCTTTATCGTAAGAATCGTGAAAAGATCCGTAACATGAAGTCAACTATTCTTGACTATAAGGAAATCGTAAACGCTTATGTTAATGAAGAAGACTGGAGAGTAAAGGAAAATGCTACCGTAACATATTCAGTAGGTGGTTTGATTCTTCACAATTCAGGCTCTATTACTGCTAATTACTGGTTATCAGAAGTATATGACCCCGATATTGCCCAGGCACACAGAGACGCTTATATTCATATTCATGATCTTTCAATGCTTACAGGTTACTGCGCAGGCTGGTCATTAAGACAGCTTATCGAGCAGGGACTTGGTGGTATTCCCGGAAAGATTACATCTTCACCGGCATCTCACCTTTCAACTCTTTGCAATCAGATGGTAAATTTCCTTGGTATTATGCAGAACGAGTGGGCAGGTGCTCAGGCATTTTCTTCATTTGATACTTACCTTGCTCCTTTTGTTAAGGCTGACAATTTGACCTACAAGGAAGTTAAGCAGTGCATTCAGTCCTTTGTATTTGGCGTAAATACACCAAGCAGATGGGGAACACAGGCTCCTTTCTCAAATATCACACTTGACTGGACAGTTCCTAAGGACTTGGCTGATAAGCATTGCCTGATAGGTGGCAAGGAAGTTGACTTCTGCTACAAGGATTGCAAGAAGGAAATGGACATGGTAAACAAGGCCTTCATCGAAATCATGATCGAAGGTGATGCTAACGGACGCGGTTTCCAGTATCCTATTCCTACTTACTCAATTACTCGTGATTTCGATTGGTCAGACACAGAAAATAATCGTCTTCTTTTCGAAATGACTGCTAAATATGGAACACCTTATTTCTCAAATTACATCAATTCAGACATGGAACCTTCAGATGTTCGTTCAATGTGCTGCAGATTGAGACTTGATTTGAGAGAGCTTCGTAAGAAATCCGGTGGTTTCTTCGGTTCAGGTGAGAGTACAGGCTCTATTGGTGTTGTTACACTTAACCTTCCCCGTTTGGCATATGAGGCTCATTCAGAGGCTGAATTCTTCCAGAGTCTTGACGGAAAGATGGATATTGCTGCTCGTTCACTTCATAGAAAGCGTGAACATATTACAAAGCTTTTGAATGAAGGACTTTATCCTTATACCTTGCACTATCTTGGAACTTTTGCTAACCATTTCTCAACTATCGGTTTAGTTGGTATGAATGAAGTTGGATTAAATGCTAACTGGTTACAGAAGGATTTGACACATAAAGAAACTCAGGAATTTGCAAAGAAGGTTCTTTCACATATGCGTGCCCGTTTGGCTGATTATCAGGAGGTTTATCCGGGTGAACTTTTCAATCTTGAAGCAACTCCTGCTGAATCAACCTCTTTCCGTCTTGCTAAGCATGACAGAAAGCGTTATCCGAACATTAAGACTGCAGGCAATGAAGGCGATACACCTTACTATACAAACAGCTCACATCTTCCTGTAGGATATACAGAGGATATCTTCGCTGCTTTGGATATTCAGGATGAGCTTCAGACACTTTATACTTCAGGTACAGTATTCCATGCATTCCTTGGTGAAAAGCTTCCTGATTGGTCAAGTGCAGCCAAGTTAGTTAGAACGATCGCAGAAAATTACAGATTGCCTTATTATACAATGTCTCCTACCTATTCTATTTGCCGCGATCATGGTTATATTGCAGGTGAGGTACATGTTTGTCCTACCTGTGGTCAGAAGACAGAAGTATATTCAAGAATTACAGGTTATTATCGTCCGGTTGCGAACTTCAATGATGGTAAGGCACAGGAATACAAGAACCGTAAGGCTTATGATATTGAAAAATCACGCGAGATGCCTGTTGGTTTGTTTGAAAACAATAATGCAGAAGCAGATGTAAAGGCAGGAAATGCATGCGGACTTGAAGATGGAGAATATCTTTTCTCTACAAAGACCTGCCCTAAGTGCAAGATTGTTAAGCAGAGATTCGCAAATAAGGGCTTCAAGGAAATTGATGCTGAAGAAAATGTTGATTTGACAAATAGCTTTGGAATTAAGGTTGCTCCTACTTTGGTTGTCGTAAATCAGGGTGAGACACAGATTCTTTCAGGAGACACTGAAATTTTCAGATATTATGCAGCACAGGATGCTAAAGAAGCAATCTGATGATTAAAATTAAAGATTTGTTTATTTTTTGGGTGTAATACTTCCTCAACTTAAATAACGATATAAAAGTTGGTCCGAAAGGACCTCTTTTATTGAAAAAAGTATTAACCTTGAAATTGTACTGAAAATTAGGTATAATGTATTATTAAGTCTAAATAATGTATAATAAAGACGTTTTTAAGAACGTTTCATAATTTTCGATATATTATGCTAAAAATTTAAAGAAGACAGGTATTTTTATGAGAGTTAAAACCGATGATAAAATTTTAAAAATCAAGCCTTTGCTTAAGGAATTTCTTGACGAACTTTTGAAGGAATATGAATATGCTTCAATTCTTGCCTGCAGTTCAAACGGAAAGTCTTATTCTGCAAATAAAGTCGGAACACAGATTTCAGATAATCCAAGATATATAGATTTTGGTGTATGCATTAAAGTTTATGATAAAAAAGGATATGCAGAATATTCCTGCAATGAAGTAACAAAAGAGACTTTGGAAAAAGCTAAGGAAAAAATAGCAAAAAGCCTTGTTCCTTTAGCTGGAAAGTTGCCTGAAGGATTAGAAGAAAGTGCTTATGGCATGCTTCCTGATGAAAAGGTAACTCTTTGCGAAGCAACAGAGTATGAAATTCATCCTTTTGAATATGGAGAAGGAAAGATTGTTGAAGAACTTGATAAATTAGTTAAGGATGCTCTTTCAAGAGATGAAAGAATTATCAATGCAGCTTCGCGTTATGCATTTAAAGAATATACTAACATGTTCCTTTCAAAGAATAAGGATATGATAGAGTCTGTAATGTATTCAGATGGAATGATATTTATCGAAGCTAAGGATGGAGAAATTGTTCGTGATTCCTATAAAGGATTTTCTGTTCTTGGTGGAGTTGAACTTCTTAAATCTTATGCTTCAGAGCTTGATGACCGTATTGATACAGCTTTGGCTTTGTTAAAGGCAGAACCGATGGTACCAGGTGAGTATGAGTGTATTTGCGCACCTGATGTTACAGGTATGATAGTTCATGAGGCCTTTGGACATGGCGTTGAAATGGATATGTTTGTTAAGAAGAGAGCCTTAGCTGAAAAGTTTGTAGGAAAGAGAGTGGCATCTGATTTGGTAACCATGCGCGATGGGGCAAAGGGTGTTAATCAGACCGCAACTTATTTCTTTGATGATGAGGGTACATTAGCTCACAATACACTTGTAATTGACAAGGGTATATTGGTGACAGGATATTCTGATTTGCAAAGCGCAATGAGACTTGGAACAGAACCTACCGGAAACGGAAGAAGACAGGATCATTCAAGAAAAGCCTATACAAGAATGACAAATACTTATTTTGAACCTGGAAAAGATAAAGTGGAGGACATGATTAAGTCTATTAAGTATGGTTTTTATCTTGGTGAAGCCAGCTCCGGAATGGAAGATCCTAAGAACTGGGGAATTCAGTGCATGGTAAGCTATGCCAAGGAAATTAAGGATGGCGAATTTACAGGCAAGATATTTGCTCCTATCTGCCTTACAGGATATGTTCCCGATCTTTTACAGTCAATTTCTATGATGTCTGATGAAACAATTCTTTCAGGTAGTGGTTTTTGCGGTAAGGGATATAAGGAATGGGCTAAGGTTTCTGATGGCGGTCCTTATATTAAAGCAAAGATAAGACTCGGATAATTTTAAACAGATAGAAAATAAGGTGAAATCTGATTTAAATTGGAAGGCTTTGAAGAACCTGAATAAAAAGGGAAAGAGAAAGGTTACAAAATGTTTGATGTTATTAAAGCTTCTTTACAGAAGAATGATATTACAAAATATATAATTATTGGAACAGACATAGAGGAAATTCAGCTTTATTTTATCAAAAAGACTCTTGATATGCGTCGATTGGATGATACAACGGAATATGTTGTTAAGGTATATACAGATTATGAAGAGAATGGTAAGAAGTTTACCGGTGTAGCAAGTGTTATATTACAGCCCGGTATGGAAGAAAGTGTTATTGACAGAAAGCTTGCAGAAACAAAGGCTTCAGCAAAATGCTCAAAGCAGAAATTTTTTGAGTTGGCAAATAAGCTTGATGACGAAGGCTTTGTTGAAATGGAAAGCAATTTACATGGAACACTTTCTGATATGGTGCTTAAACTTACTGAAGCAGTATATTCTGAAGATAACAGAAGTGATGTCTGGATTAATTCAGCAGAGTTCTTTGCGAAGCAAGCTACAAGAAGAATTATCACTTCAAATGGTACAGATGTATCCTTTGGAAAGAAAACGATAAGTGGTGAATTTGTAACACAATGCGAAAAGCCAATGGATGTTGAAACTTATGAAAGCTTCAGTTTTACAAATTTTGATGAAAATGAAATAAAGAATATGGTTCGCAGAGTTCTTGATACATCAGTTGACAGAGCAAAAGCAAAGGGTAGCGTAAAGTCCGGAAATTACAGAGTTATTCTTTCAGGTAAGCATATTCCTGTATTCTTTAATTACTTTACTGAGAAATCTAATGGAGCATATTTATACCTTGGAATGTCTGACTGGAAGAAGGGAACAGAAACTCAGGGAGAAAATGTAACAGGCGACAGAATTAATGTTAAATATTTGCCTGATGTGCCTTTTACAGGTGATGGTATCAAACTTGTTGAAAGAGATTTTATTAAAGATGGCAAGCTTGAAACTGTTGCAGTAGGACAGCAGTATGCATACTATATGGGAATTGAGGCTACAGGTGATTATAATAAGCTTAAAGTTGATTGTGGTACAAGAAGCTTTGAGGATATGAAAAAAGAACCATATCTTTATATAGTGAATTTCTCAGATGTGCAGACCGATACCTTCAGCGGTGTAATGTCAGGTGAAATTCGTTTAGGATATTATTTTGATGGAAAAACAGTTGTGCCTGTAAGTGGTGGCTCAATGAGTATTAATTTACTTGAAGAAGTCGGAAAAATTGTTCTTTCTAAAGAATCACAAAGCAGAGATAATTTTGAAGGACCTTTGGCAATTGCTTTTGAGAATGTAAGCATTGCAGGTGAGTAATTTACAAAGATTTAGTTGAAAAATACACAAGGATGATTTGTATTTTTTATTATAACAACTTTTTGGAGTATATTTTATGAATATAGAAGTTGCAAAAAATTGTGGAAAAATTAAAAGCTATGAGAGAGGATCTTTCCTTTGCAAGGAAGGTGAAGAAGGATATTCTCTTTTCATTATTCTCAAGGGATTGGTTGCAGTTGTAATTAAGTCATATTCGCCGCATCCGGAGGTTATAGTTTCGCTTGGCGCGGGAAGCTTTGTCGGCGAGATGTCATTATTTATCGGAAAGCCAAGGACTGCTTCAATTATGGCTTTGGAAGATGATACAATGGTGCTTGAAATTCAGAACTCAAATTTCAGGGATTTCTTAAAATATGACCCCGATACCTGCTACAAACTTGTAAAATCGATTGTTGAGCGAATTGATAACATGCTTGTAAAGCTTAATAAGTATGAGCCGAGAGTTTGCTTCCAGTTCAGGAAAAACAGTATTTATCAGATTGCAAATGGAGTTAATCCGGCATCTTTTATCGCACTTGCAAATGCACAGCCGAATGTTGTAGTTAAGCTTTTGACAGGTTTATGTTCATCACTTGATGATTTTAACAAACGTTATGCTAAGGCAACAGATCCTAATGCTCAGGGTTAGATTGTGGGGATAAGATGAAAATTATACTTGCTTCTTCTTCTCCAAGACGAAGAGATATTATGGAACAGGTTGGAATTCCATTTGAAGTCAGAGTCAGCGAGGTTGATGAAAACATTGGAATTAAAAAGCCTGCTTTGCTGGTTAAAGCTCTTTCTAAGCTTAAAGCGATGGCTGTTTTAAAAGAGATAATAAAAGAAGATAAAAATGCAGAATTCGCTGTGATTGGTGCTGATACTGTGGTTGCATTAGGTGATGAAATTTTGGGTAAGCCAAAAGACGATACTGATGCAAAGCGTATGATTAAAGCACAGTCAGGCCAGAAAAGTGCAGTCTATACAGGAGTTACGGTTTTAATCAGAAAAGATGGTAAGACTGTTAGAGAAACTTTTGCTGTAAAGACAAAAATTGAAATGGCAGAGATTTCTGAAGATTGTATTGATACTTATATAGCATCAGGAGAATCAAGAGATAAAGCTGGCGCATATGGTATTCAGGGAAGATTTGCGCAGTATGTAAAGAAAATAGAAGGCGATTATTATAATATAGTCGGTTTTCCTATTTGTCCCATAGCTGATTGTTTAAGAAGGTACGGAGTTATTGAATGAAACTTGTAATACAGAGAGTTACAAAAGCGAGTGTAACGGTTGATAATAATGTAGTTGGAAAAATAGGAAAAGGTTTTTTAGTATTAGTTGGAGTAGGCCAGGGTGATACGGAAGAGATGGCTTCAAAGCTTGCTCAGAAGATGCTTAAATTACGCATTTTCGAGGATGAAAACGGCAAAACGAATTTAAGCTTATCAGATGTTGGCGGAGAGCTGTTACTGATTTCGCAATTTACCTTATATGCGGACTGCTCGCATGGTAACCGCCCTTCCTTTATTAATGCAGGCGGACCTGAATTTGCGAATAATCTATATGAATATTTTATAAATGAATGCAAAAAGTCAGGTATCCATTGCGAAAAGGGAATATTTGGTGCTGATATGAAGGTGGAATTATTAAACGACGGACCGTTTACCATTCTGCTTGATGACAGCATTTTAAAATAACAAAGGTAATTTTGTATTTTTAATAGAAAAGGTTGTCTGGATTTTTATAAACAAGGGTAATCTAATATATGGATATTTGGGTGTGTATATAATCTGGTGTTTTGATATAGTGTATATATAACATTTTGATCTGGTATACATATAATTTGGTGTATATGATATTAGTTTGTTATTGAATTTACTTTGCGGATATGGTGGAATTGGCAGACACGATAGATTTAGGTTCTATTGCGAGAGCGTGCAGGTTCGAGTCCTGTTATCCGCAGTAATAATAAAGGTTATGGATTTAAAATATTTATATTTTTTACAACAGATGCGAGAAGCTTTGCCGGATTTTGTGAATCTGTTTTTTTATGGTGTTTCTGAATTAGCGGCTTTTGTTGCGATTGCTGTCTCATTTTTTTTGTATTGGTGCGTGGATGGCAAAGCAGGTGCGAAGTGCATGGTTGCATATGGTAGCGCTTCTCATATAAATCAGACCATAAAACAGATTGCCTGTGTGTACAGACCTTGGATAAGAAGCACAAAGCTTTATGTTTATTCCAAAGCAGCAACTTCGGCAACGGGATATTCATTTCCAAGCGGTCATACGGTGGGCGCAACGACCGGGTACGGCTCAATCGGAAAATATTTCGGAAAGAAAAAGAAATGGCCGATGGTGTTATGTGTTATAATGATTTTATTAACCGCATTTTCGCGTAACTGGCTTGGTGCACATACTCCTCAGGATGTGTTGGTTGCACTTCTTATCGGGGTATTGGTTTTAATTTTTGTTGATTATGTTTTTGAGTGGATTGACAAAAAGGAAAACAACGACTTGATTTTTGCAGCAGTAATGCTGGTAATTATTATCGCAAGCTGGATATTTATTGAGGCAAAGAGTTATCCGATGGACTATGTAAACGGAATTTTGCTTGTTGATCCTGAAGAAATGAAGATTGACTGTTATAACTGGTTTGGCGCTTTTTTTGGTTTTTTGCCGGGATATTTGATTGAAAGAAGATATATTAAGTTATCAAGAGAAGTCAGCAATAAAACAAGATTTATAAGATTTTTATTGGGATTTGCAGTATGTTTTGGTCTTTACAAAGGAATAAAGCCTTTGCTGATGCTTTTTATGGTGCCTAAGTGGATGACTTTTTTAAGAATGTTTTTATTGACAATAAGTGCTGCTTGGTTTATGCCGTTGATTTATAAAAAAATCGAGAAGAAATAAATCAAGAAAAAAATCAATAAATCAAGAAAGAAATTAAGTAACAAATCATGTAATAAATCAAGTAATAAATTGTGAAAGAAAATTCAACGCCAATTTAAGAGAAAATTGAGTATAGAGTATAGAGATTAGAATGAAAGGAAATAAAATCATGTATGATGTAATTATAGTAGGAGCTGGTCCTGGAGGTATTTATTCCGCATATGAACTTATAAAGCTTGACAGCAGTCTTAAAATAGCTGTATTCGAGGCAGGACATCCTCTTGAAAAGAGACGCTGCCCTATTGATGGTGATAAGGTTAAAAGCTGTATTAAATGTAAGTCTTGTGCTATTATGTCAGGCTTTGGTGGAGCAGGAGCATTTTCTGATGGCAAATACAATATTACCAATGACTTTGGTGGTACTCTCTATGAGCACATAGGAAATAAACAGGCTGTCGATTTGATGAAATATGTTGATGATATTAACATGGCATATGGTGGTGAAGGTACAAAAATGTATTCAACAGCCGGCTCATCCTTTAAAACTCTTTGTATGATTAATAAACTGAAACTGCTTGATGCCCAGGTACGACATCTTGGAACAGATATTAATTATGTAGTATTAACAAATCTTTACAATGATTTGAAGGATAAAGTTGATTTCTTTTTTGATACACGCGTTGATAACATTGAATATTTGGGAAATGATAAGGATGTATTGGATGACAGCACTGTTTATAAGATAACCACAAGTGATGGCAACACCTATGAGGGCAGACAGTGTGTTATTTCAGTAGGCCGTTCAGGAAGCAAGTGGATGGAAACTGTATGTAAGGATCTTGACATATCTACTAAGTCAAATCGTGTGGATTTAGGTGTAAGAGTTGAGCTTCCGGCATGTATTTTCGAGCATCTTACAAAAGAACTTTATGAATCAAAGATTGTTTACAGGACTGAAAAGTTTGAGGATAATGTTCGTACCTTCTGTATGAATCCACATGGTGTTGTAGTTAATGAGAATACTAATGGAATTGTTACAGTTAATGGTCATTCTTATGAGGATCCTGCAAAGCATACAGATAATACGAACTTTGCATTGCTTGTTGCAAAACATTTCTCAGAACCTTTTAAGAACTCTAACGAATATGGTGAAAGTATTGCGCGTCTTTCAAATATGCTTGGAGGCGGCGTAATTGTTCAGCGTTTTGGTGATTTGGTACGAGGAAGAAGAAGTAATGCCAAGCGTATTGCAGAAGGCTTAGTAGTTCCTACTTTGGCAGCAACACCAGGTGATTTGAGTCTGGTACTTCCTAAACGTATTCTTGATGGTATCATGGAAATGATTTATGCGCTTGACAAGATTGCTCCTGGAACTGCAAACGATGATACACTTCTTTATGGTGTTGAAGTTAAGTTTTATAACATGGAAGTTGATATTGATGAGAATCTTGAAACAAAATATAAAGGCCTTTTCATTATCGGAGACGGATCAGGTGTTACTCATTCCTTGTCACATGCATCAGCAAGTGGTGTATATGTAGCAAGAAGGATTGCTGATAAAGAATAGCTGTTTTTGGTTAAATTCTTGGTTTATATGGCTGGCTTAAACGCTTAGCAGTTTAAAAATTGTCATTTTCAGTGCCATTTTCAGAGATTTAATAAATTGTTAATATTTCTGAACCAGTTCAGACACTGCTGCACCTTGATTTTTATTGGTGTGTATGCTATATTTTTTTTTGAATGGGGAAAGGAGGATTGTTGTGCAACGGATTGCACAGCAACGTATAATGTGCCAAAAAAGATAACAGGAATAATCAATGGGGATGCTTTGACCAGGGAGGAGAGCGAAAAGAAACTTAATTCACTTTCAAAGGCAAAGTTATTCTATACGATTCTTGTTTGTATCGGATCAGTAGCTTTATTGATTTACAGTATACTTTTATATTTTACCCGCACCAGAAAAGGACTTCCGGTTGCTGGGTATTCATTTCTTATTGAAGCAGCTTTGCTTCTTATGATGATTGGATCGTTTGTTTTAATTCAGAAGCTTGCCAATAAAGTGCGTGAAATAAAAGAGGAAATGCTTGTAATTGACAATCTGACATGTCTTCCGATTAAGCAGAAGCATAAGATGATTGTTGAGGAGCTTATTAAGGATGAGCATTTTAAATATGCATATGTAACCTTTGATATCAACAAATTTAAGTATGTAAATGATGTTTTTGGTTATGATTACGGTAATGAGGTTATTTCGCATATCGGTTCAACCATTCGCGAAATGTTAAGACCTTTTGAAAATGCAACTCGAAGTATGAGTGATGATTTTTCAATGTTGCTTTATTACAACACTATTGATGAGTTGGAAGCAAGATTGATGAATTTCTTTGAAGAGGCAGGTGATACGCCTTTTGTTCAGGGCAAGCCAAGATGCATGATATCTTTCACCTGTGGTATTTACCTTATTAAAGGCGGGGAAACAATAAACAGTATTCGCTCATATGCCAATATTGCAAGAAAGTCTAATAAAAATTCTTTCGCAACTAATTTCTGTTATTATGACGAGGCATTTCATGAAGAAAGACTTCGTGAGAGAGAAATGGAATGCGATATGTATACTGCTTTGGATAACAAAGAATTTATTGTTTATCTTCAGCCGAAATATGAGATATCTTCTGACACAATGACCGGTGCAGAGGCATTAATTCGTTGGAAGCATTCAAGAATGGGTCTGTTAACTCCGAATAAGTTTGTTCAGTTATTTGAAGAAAATGGTTTTATCAAGTTAATTGACTTTTATGTTCTTGAGGTTGTTTGTCAGAGAATACAGCACTGGATGCAGCAGGGAGTAAAACCTGTTCCGGTTTCTGTTAATCTTTCAAGACTTCATATAATGGATAGTGATTTGACAGAACGACTCTGCGCTATTACAAGAAAGTATGATGTCCCTAATTCCTTTATTGAATTCGAGCTTACTGAGACTATTGTTCTTGAGGAAATGGATGCATTGCTTCAGACTATGGCTAAACTTAAAGATGCCGGCTTTACAATTGCAATGGATGATTTCGGTACAGGTTATTCTTCACTCAATCTTTTGAGAAAGATTCCGGTTGATGTATTGAAGCTTGATAAGGAATTTTTTGAATCTGATGGTCAGGTTTATGAAGATGATCGGGACAAGTCGATTATTCATCATATTATTGCAATGGCTAAAGACCTTAAAATCAATGTTCTTGCTGAAGGCGTTGAAACTAAAGAACAGCTTGAATTTTTGCGATCATGTGATTGCGATATGATTCAGGGCTATTACTATTCAAAACCTCTTCCTATCGAGGAATTCGAAAGAAGAAACAAGATGGTTGGTGCTTAATGAAATTACACCTCAAAGATTTATGAAATTGTGAATTTGTACTAAAGTACAAAAGTCAGCAGCTTTATAAATCTTTGAGGTTTTTGTTTGTGGATTTTTATGCAAAGAATTTGATGCTTTTTCTTTATACTTCACAAATCCCTTGAATATATATCACAAAAGGTGTAGTATTAGTTATTATGTATAAATATATTAATATAAATGAATATAATACTGAATATTATGACATTGGTGAGGGAAAAACACTTTTATTTTTGCCGGGCTGGAATAATTCTTGTAGAGATGTGAGCTTTGTTGCAAATAAATTATGTGATTTACGCCGTTGTATTGTGTTGTCATTTCCCGGCTTTGGAAATTCTCAGACTCCAAGGGAAGCTTTTGATGTGTCTTCGTATGCTGCTTTTACAATGGATTTTTTAAATGCAGCACTGGAAAGAAAGAGTACTGATAAGCCGCTTCATATAGATATAATTGCTCATTCTTTTGGCGGAAGAGTTGTACTTAAGCTTTATAAGGAGCAGCTTGAAAAGCAAAATATTATAGTTGATAATCTTATACTTATGGGGGCAGCCGGAATAAGAAAACCTTTGACTTTTAAAGGAAAATGCAGGCAGTATTTTATTAAGGCTGTGAATTTTGTTTTCAAATGTGAACTGATTAGAAAGATGTACCCTTATTTTCAGGAGAATTTGAGAAATAAATATTCCTCAGTCGATTATCGCAATGCACGCGGTATTATGAAAGAAATATTTAAAAAAGTAGTAAATGAAGATTTAATAAATTGTGTTGACTTAATAACAAGCAAAACTTTACTGCTTTGGGGAAGCAAGGATACAGCGACTCCTCTTTGGTTTGGAGATTATTACCATGTTGCAATAAAGGAAAGCAAACTAAAAGTTTATGAGGGTGGAGATCATTTCTTTTTTGCAAATCCAAAATTCATGGGTGAATTCATAGAAGATGTGAGAGAATTCTTAGCATAAAGTGTTGAAAATAGGCATAAGATATAAGCTGCCATAAAGAAAATATGTGAAAAAATATAAATTGCTGTATGGAAAACAGGTGCGAGGAAATATAAATCGCTTAAAAAATGGAAAATCAGATATTAATTGTTGTAAACAATTACAATAAATAAGTTAATTCTTGATTTAATAAAATAAATTTTTGTATTTTTACAAAAGTTAAAATAAAGTTTAATGGGTTTTAAGGAAGTTTTATAAAGCAAATGTATGATTTGGTAGGCAAAATTGCATTAGTAATATTCAGCCAAATGGCAGCTTCGTCACTTGGCCGTTTTTATGCTCATATGTATCAGCTTAATGGATATAAAACTTATGAAGAATGGACATGGCTTAAAAAGAATGCTTATGAGAATTTTGGAAGAGGATTGGGAGTTTTAATTTCTATATTTGTTCCCTGGCCAATAGGATGTTTTCTTTATTTATGGACATTTTGGGGAAACAAACCTGACAAGACAAGAATTCGTAAACCGATTGCTTATACAGGAAGACTTAAAAGAATTTTATCTGTAGCAATAATTATACATATAACTATATATGTCTTAAGTTTTATTTTCTTAAAAGGAATTCTTTTCAGACTTGTAATAGCAATGAGTCTTCTTCTGACTCCTTTTGTCATGATGCTTGCAAATTTGTTTTTGAAACCAGTGCAGAAGGCAATTGATAATTATTACATAAGGGATTCTCTTAAGGTATTGAAGAATTCTTCCTGTAAGATAATTGGTATTACAGGTAGTTACGGTAAGACCAGTGTAAAGAATATACTTACAACTATTTTGTCAGAGAAATACAGTTGCCTTCCTACTCCGGGAAATGTAAACACACCTCTTGGAATCTGTAGGGTAATAAGAGGAGATTTGTCGCCGTTTCATGAATTATTTATCTGCGAAATGGGTGCAAGAAGAACAGGTGAAATTAAAGAAATTTGTGATTATTATAAACCGGATTATGGAATTATAACTTCAATTGGTGACTGTCACCTTGAAACTTTTAAAAGCAGAGAAAATATAAGAAAGACTAAGTTTGAGCTGTTTGATGCAGCGAAGGAAACCGTTCTTAATCTGAGAGATGAGAATATATGTTTAAGACTTGAAGAGCTTGGAAAAAAAGATTTATCAGGAAATAAGCCTGAAATCTGTGATAATAACGCTTATAATCAGAAGCTTAATTTTATCGATGATGAAGTACCTGGTGGCATAATTCCCTGCGGCTATGGAAAGTTTTTTAATCCTTATGATATGTCAATTGATAGCGATGGCATGCATTTTAAGGTATTACTTCCAAGTAACGAAGAATTGTCTTTATGTACGAAACTTCTTGGCGATTATCAGGTTATGAATATTTGTGCGGCCATTGCATTGGCATATCGATTGGGACTTAATTCAAGACAGATTACCAATGGCGTTTCAAAGATTGCGCCTATAAAGAACAGGCTTGAGCTGAAAAAATATGGGGACTGTACGATTTTAGATGATGCATATAATTCAAATCCCAAGGGGGCCAATACCGCGCTTGAGGTGCTTTCGCATTTTCCGGGAAAGAAAATTTTAATAACGCCTGGAATGGTTGAGCTTGGGGATAAGCATCAGGAGAAAAACGAGGAATTTGGTGTTGCTGCTGCTAAGGTATGTGATATTATATTCTTAATTTCAAGTAATGCAGATCCTGTAGAGGATGGTTTGAAAAAGGCCGGATTTAAGGAATATGTTAGACTTAATGACTTCAATACCGCATATTCTCAGGCAATGGCAATGAAATGTGAAAAAACCATTCTGATAGAAAATGATGTACCGGATCAATATTTGTAATTTAGGAAATTTTATAGTGTGAGGAAAATATGGGAAGCAGAGTAGGTGTTATTTTTGGAGGAAGAAGTACTGAACATGAGATATCAATAATATCTGCAGTTCAGGCAATGCATTCAATGCCATCGGAATATGAGATTGTTCCAATCTATCTTTCAAAATCAGGAGAATTTTATACAGGAAAAGAACTTAAGGAAATAAAGAATTTTGTATCAATAAACAGCCTTCTGAAGAAGGTAAGTAATGTTGTTTTTGTTAAAAACGGAAATCATGTGGATTTGGTCTTGAAGAAAAATGGCAAGAAGCTTACGTCAAAGGTTATAGCTTCAATTGATGTCGCATTTCCGATTGTTCATGGGACAAATGTTGAGGATGGCACACTTCAGGGCTTTCTCCATTTATTTGGCATTCCATTTGTTGGTGGAGATGTTTTATCTTCTGCAGTTGGAATGGATAAAAGTGTTCAGAAAAGAGTATTTGAAGGTGAAGGAATACCAACTCTGCCTCATATGAAGTTTGGTGATAATGAAGATATTGACAGTGTTATCAAAAGAATTGAAGAGAAAATTAGTTATCCTGTAATTGTCAAGCCGATTAATCTTGGTTCTTCTGTTGGTATTAGTGTTGCTCATGATAGAAATGAACTTAATAAATCCATTGAGTCTTCTTTTGGTTTTGCAAGCAAAATCCTTGTAGAAAAGGCAGTTGTCAATTTAAGAGAAATTAACTGTGCTGTTCTTGGAGATTATGAAGAAGCAATACCAAGCGCTTTAGAGGAAGTTGTAGCAAAGAAGGACATTCTTGATTTTGAGCAGAAATATATGTCAAATTCAGGCTCAAAAACAGCCGGAACGATGGAAAATCTTGACAGAATTATTCCTGCAAAGATCCCTGAAGAAATGGAAAAGACTATTAAGGAGATGGCCGTTAAAGCATTTAAGGCTTTGGGTTTAAATGGTGTTACAAGAATAGACTTCCTTATAGATAAAGATGATAATTCAATTTATGTAAATGAAGTTAATACTATTCCCGGCTCTTTGGCTTTTTATCTTTGGAAAGAAGTCGGTATGAGTTATTCAGAACAGCTTAGGAAAATGATTGAGCTTGCTATTAAAAGATGGAGACAGGACTCAAGAAAGCAGTTTGAATTTAATACTGATGTAATCAAGATGGCAGCAGCTAATGGCGGCATGAGTGGCGTTAAGAAGTAATCAAGTGGTGTTAAAATCAGCTTGAAATTTGTAAAAGTTACAGGTGAATAAATTACCGGAAATTGTAAAAGCTATAGGTGAATAAACTGTTGGAATTAGTAAAAGCTATAGGTAAATAAATTATTGGAATTAGTAAAAGCTATAGGTAATAAATTTATTGAA
>JAKSSA010000012.1 GCA_024403335.1 Lachnospiraceae bacterium | reverse complement strand
GTGATTACGCGTGTTTCGTAATGATGTTTGTTATAAAAGCTAATCATGATATTTGCTATAAAAGCTTACACCTTATGTTTTGCATAAAAACAGGACAGGCAACGGCGTATGCCATTGTCTGCCCTATCAGTCATTTAATATCTATTGCTTAATTATAAAGCAAATCAAACATTCAACAATGATGCATATGCCTTTAATGCACCTGTTGTGTCGCCTGCAAGTACCTTCTTTGCAAGTACCTTTCCAAGCTGAACGCCTTCCTGGTCAAAGGAGTTAATGTTCCATACAAAGCCCTGGAACATAACCTTGTTCTCAAAGTGTGCAAGTAATGCGCCCAAAGCTTCAGGAGTAAGCTTGTCACCAACAATAATTGATGAAGGTCTGTTGCCTTCGAAAACCTTGTTAGGATTCTCATCGTTCTTGCCACATGCAAAAGCTACAATCTGAGCTGCAACATTAGCAGAAAGCTTCTCGCGGCTTGTTGAGCCCTGGATGTTTACATCTGTTTCCATCTGTGTTTCCTTGAAACCGATAAACTGAAGAGGAATAATATCTGTTCCCTGATGTAAAAGCTGATAGAAAGAATGCTGTCCGTTTGTTCCGGGTTCACCAAAAATAACAGGACCTGTCTTGTAATTAATAACCTCACCAAAACGATTTACACTCTTGCCGTTTGATTCCATGTCAAGCTGCTGAAGATGTGCAGGGAAACGTGAAAGTGCCTGTGAATAAGGAAGAACTGCGGTTGAAGGATATCCAAGGAAGTTTCTTTCATATACACCGATTAATGCATCAAGCATTGCAGGATTCTTTAAAAGGTCTTTCTCTTTTGCATTCTGGTCCTCTGCCTTTGCGCCTGCCAAAAATCTTTCATTGATTTCAGGACCAAAAGCGAGTGACAAAACTGCTCCGCCTACAGCTGAAGTACTTGAGTATCTTCCGCCAATAAAATCATCCATAAAGAAAGCTGCAAGATAATCTGCACTCTTTGCAAGAGGAGAGGTCTCTGAAGTTACAGCAATCATATGCTTTGCAGGATCAAGTCCTCTGTTCTTTAAAGCATCCTTTACAAAAGATTCGTTTGTAAGTGTCTCAAGAGTTGTACCACTCTTTGAAACAAGAATGAAAATTGTATGTTCAACATCCATATCATAAAGAACAGATGCTGCATCGTCAGGATCTACATTGCTGATAAACTTAGCATTCATTTTGAAGAAGCCGTTTACCTTTGCCCAATTTTCCAAAGCAAGATACATTGCGCGAGGACCAAGATCACTTCCACCGATACCAATCTGACAAACAGTTGTAAACTTTTCACCCTTTGCATTTGTAATTTCGCCTGCATGAACCTTGTTTGCAAAAGCTTTAATCTTTTCCACCTGTTCTGCATAAAAAGCTCTCTTGTTTACACCGTCAGCAATTACATCATTACCAAGCTGTCCTCTTGTAAGCTGATGAAGAACGCGTCTCTTTTCACCTGTGTTAATAACTTCGCCATTGTACAAAGCTTCAAACTTCTCAACAAGCTGTGCCTCAGAAGCAAGTTCCTTTAAAGCCTCCAAAACCTTTTCGTCTACAGCCTTAGAACCATAATTATAGGTAAGACCTGATGACATTCTACAAGAGTAGTTTGCAACTCTGTCGCCTGCGGAAGCCTTGCTCATCTCGTCCTTTAAAGAGAAAGTCTTATCCATCTCTTCAAGTTTCTTATAAGCCTTCAAAGTATCAAAATTGTTCCAGGAAATCATTATATTTCCCTCCTTTATATTATTACTTGTTTATAAAAACCTTTATAACCAAAAGTATTATATTAGTCCTCAAAGATTTGTCAATGTTTTTTTCCTTATCGAATTAGGCATATGCGCTAATACGCAAGCATATATAAAACAAATCTTTATAAAAAAATAAAATAGTACCTTTTTATTATAACAATTTTAATGTATAATTATGCAAAAAATTCATTTCGGAGGTTTCTATGGATTACAAGAAAATACTTACTATACAAGATATATCATGTCTCGGACAATGCTCATTAACCGTTGCTCATCCGATTCTTTCTGCATGCGGACATGAAACAGTCATTCTTCCTTCAGCAGTTTTGTCAACACATACCGGTGGTTTTAAAGGTTTTACCTTCAGAGATTTAACAGATGACATTCCATTAATCCAGAAACACTGGCAGTCAGAAGGAATCAAATTTGACGCCATATACACAGGATATTTGGGTTCTTTGAAGCAGATTGATTATGTTGCTGACATATATGCAACAATGGGCAAGGAAAATGCGCCGGTTATTTGTGATCCTGCAATGGCAGACAACGGTGTGCTTTATTCAATTTTTGACACAACCTATGCCAAGGCGATGGCAAAGCTTTGTGCAAAAGCAGATATTGTTCTTCCTAACATAACAGAAGCCTGCTTCATGACAGACTATGAATATAAAGAAAGCTATGATGAAGCATATGTAAAAGGTCTTTGCAAAGCAATGGAAGATATTGGAATTAAAACCATTGTATTAACTGGTGTAAGTTATACTCCTGATACAATCGGTATCGTTATTTATGACAAGGGCGAATACAGCTACTACTGCCATGAAAAGCTTGGCAAAGGCTGCCACGGTACAGGTGATATTTATGCTTCCGTTTTTACCGGTGCATATATGAGAGGACATTCACTCTTTGACTCAGCAAAAATTGCCGGAGACTTTGTGCTTGAATGTATAAAGCTTACCTCAAAGGATCCTGATCATTGGTATGGAGCAAAGTTCGAACCACTTCTCGGTGATTTGATCAAGACATTATAATTCTTTTAAGAATATGCCAGATGCATGGTATCGTGCATTTTCACAAAATTACAAGCAAACAAAAACTCTGTCAAACCACTATGTAGATTTTTACTAATTATAGCAAATAGTAAAAGTTACATATGTAGCTTGGCAGAGTTTTATAATTTTAAAACTAATATTTAAATTCCTTTAACATCCAAAAATATCTTTCTTTAAATCTCGCAGTAAGTTTCTTTCCTGACTTGTCAACATTCCTACTCTTGGGCTTTTCCTGATTAGGTCCTAATACCTTACTGAATTCTTCACATTCAATATCAGGCCTAGCATATTCGAGATACTGATCTACCCCGAGAAGCATATTTTCAAAACGCTCATCCCTATTAAGCTCAACAAGCTTATCATAAACCATTTCTCTAAACCAATCCTGCTTTGCAAAAATAATCAACCAGGGATTTGCTCTGTCACCCATTGACTGAACAGGATTTCCTGTTTCCTTGTCATAAACAATATTTCCCTTACTGTCCTTTTCAGGCAGATAATAATCAAATACTCCTGCAAGATATGATTTTACTACTTCCGCTCTTCCGCCTACTATAAATTCCATGTCCCAAGGACAAAGGAAAGTCAGCTTGTCATACTTTGCATTTTCAGAAAAATCTATAGCCATAAAAAAGCTTCCAATTCCTCTGTCATAATCACAGGATATTTCTTCAACAATGTACATGCACACTACCGAATTTATGTCCATTACAGCACTAATACATTCTTTTGCTGAAGCAAAGGCCATTTCAACTAAATCATAATTTTCATCAAAGCCATAATATTTGTCATGTTCAGTTGCTTCATAAAGAATCTTGAACACATTATCAATATACTTCTTGGCAAAATCCACCTGTTTCTGACTGTAAATATCACTGTGAATAGAATATCCCACGCCACCTGAGTTGCGGAAATTTCTTGTATTTCCCATTATGTCAGTATATTCAACACCGTCACAATAACTTACTTTAAAATGGTACGGTTCTTTTGAATAGTAGTTATCAATTTCAATAAAATAACCTATGTCCGTTCCGGTATATCCTGAGGCAGGTTCATTAATTTCTACTCTGCCGGGTTTTGCTTCGCTTTGCTCACAAAGAAGGTAGACACCCATGAAACGATCATCAATATACAGATTAACCATGCAGGAATCTGAAGAATAATAATCGCCATCAAACAAAAGCTTTCCTATTTTAAAAACAGTATAATCATTTACCAAATAATCAGGGAGTCTAAGCAATACCCAATCTTTAAACTTCTGGCCTTCATTAAGTCCAAGCATATTTGTCTTTTTGTCAAATTTAATCTTATAGGGATATGCAGCATTTGGCTTCTTCTGCCGTCTTTCCTCGTTATACAAAGCAGAAGCGTTACCTCTTACTCTGATTCCTGCTTTCTTATAATCAATTTCATACTTTTCAGAACAGTTAAATACACTTACCGTACATTCCCTGTATTCAGTACTTGATAAGACAGGTGCATCAATTCCTGTTTCGATAGAGATTATCGGCAGCACCTTTTCCCCAATCTTACTGCGCGGTCCTGAAGTATAAACAGGGCGTGGAGTAGAAGTAAAAGTTGGAGTTGGTGTATTTGTCGGTGCAACTGTATTAGTCGGAGTAGGAGTGTTAGTAGGTATAGGTGTATCTGTTGGAGCAGGTGCGTCTGTAGGCACAGAAGTATTGGTAGGTGTAGAAATATTTGCTGGATTAAGAGTACTTTCACCCTCATTTGTAATTGTGCTTGTAGGAAGCAAAATTTCAGTGATGACAGGCTCTAATATGTTATCATCTTCAAAAACATCCTTTATAATACCAAGCGTAGGAATTATTACATCATTTCTCTCATTCGAAACAGGTTTTGCCTCAAATACAGACAAAACATCACTAAAAGAACATGCGCTAAGCACAAATACAATGCTTAACAAAAGAAGTGGCAGGATGAAATTTTTAAAAGCCTTACCTTTTACCATAATCACTCTCACAAAACTAATTACAACACCAAAGTATGATTATTATTTCAACAACTGATGATATCATAAAAGTGTGTAATATTCAAGAAAGTATGTAATATTCAAGCGATATAGCAATTTAAAACAATTTCAAACAATTTCAAATATACTGTATTTAATATAAAATTCCAAAATGACATGAAAGCAAGGTAATTACGGATGAAATCAAGGAATTGGGGAAAATATACGTACAGTAAGCAAGGTAATAACGGATGAAATTAAGGAATTGAAAAAAATATACGTACTATTAGCAAGGTAAATACGGATGAAATTAAAGAATTGAGAAAAAGCGCCGAAAATTAAAAAAACAGCAAAGAATACATTGCTTATTATTGGGAAACAGCACTAAAATTAAAACAACACTAAAAACAAAATAGGGCAAAAATCAAAACACCAACCATGATAAATAACAAGAAAATACGAGGATAAGAAATGAAGAAGAATTACAGAAAAACTTTACTTGCCTGCTATTTGGGCTTTATAACTCAGGCGATTGCTGCAAACTTTGCACCGCTTTTGTTTTTGATGTTTTATAAAGATTACAATATTCCACTTGGGAAAATAGCGCTTATTTCATCCGTTTTCTTCTTTACACAGCTTCTTGTCGATTTGTTTTGCGCAAAATTTGTTGACAGAATCGGATACCGAAAAAGTATTGTGGCTTCAGAGATTTTCTCGGCAGCAGGACTAATCGGACTGGCATTTTTACCTGACATTTTCCCTGATTCGTTTGCAGGAATTATCATAAGCGTAATTTTATATGCCATCGGCAGCGGATTAATCGAAGTACTGTGCAGTCCTATCGTAGAGGCCTGTCCTTTTGATAACAAAGACGCTGTAATGAGCCTTCTGCATTCCTTCTACTGCTGGGGTTCAGTTGGGGTTATTTTAATTTCAACACTGTTTTTCTTTATATTTGGAATTGAGAATTGGAAATGGATTGCCTGCATATGGGCTATTGTACCACTTTATAATGTTTACAATTTTCTCACCTGCCCTATCGAACACCTGGTAGAAGATGGCAAGGGAATGTCTATTAAAGAATTATTTCGCCTTCCAATGTTCTGGATTTCAATTATTCTCATGATATGTGCAGGTGCTTCAGAGCTTTCAATGGCACAATGGGCCTCAGCTTTTGTTGAATCTGCTTTAGGCCTTTCCAAAACCATCGGTGATTTGGCAGGACCATGTATGTTTGCAGTAATTATGGGTATAAGCCGAGTTTTCTATGGAAAATATGGCGATCGTATGGATTTGTCAAAATTCATGATGGGTTCAGGCATATTATGTCTCGTTTGCTATCTTTTAGCCTCACTTGCTCCAAATCCTATAATAAATCTTGTGGGTTGTATTCTCTGTGGTGCTTCTGTAGGTATCATGTGGCCAGGCACCATAAGCATCTCGTCACAGAGATTTCCCAAAGGAGGAACTGCAATGTTTGCACTTCTTGCCATGGCTGGCGATTTAGGCGGAACCTTAGGCCCTGGCATCGTTGGCTCAGTATCACAAAGCTTTGGTGACAACTTGCAAAAGGGGGTACTTGCAGGCTGTATATTCCCGCTTGTACTAATAATCTCTGTTATAATTTTTAGCAAAAAAGCATCTGATAAATAATCCATTTTTCTGCAAAGCTTACCATCTGAACTTTAATTATTTTATCGATATGATACATAATTTAATCCATTTCGCTGCAAAGATATCGTTGCAATAAATCATTATAAAAAGGAGCTGCCCACATCACAATGTTAACTTGATAACATTGCCTCTTACAGCTCCTTTTATTAAAAATCTCAACACAAACTAATCAACGATTTGCTTGATGCAAACCAAACAACAGCCTGCTTGATACAAACCAAACAAAAGTCTGCTTGCACATTAGTCTTTCTTTCTCTTTCTTGCAAGATATTCATCAATCTTGGTAACAATCTTTTCGGGTATCTCTCTTGCCACAGGACAAATCATTGCATTGGCCATTCTTGAAGTAAACATGGTAATAAACTCGATGTCCTTAGACATTTGTCTCATTGAAAGCACATCGGGCAAATCGTAGCGGCAGTGAATTGGCGCATAATTATTGCCAGCAAGTCTTGCAAAAGAAACAGCCGGCACACCCTTGTCCGCAAAGCTTGTAGAATCACTTGAATATACGCCTGTCTTTGCCTCACAAGGAAATCCAACCTCAGCTGCCATGTAGCTAATATAATTTGCAAGCTTTTCCTCTGCAGTTACTTCTGAAATAAACAAGCCGACAATTGTACCAATCATATCAAGATTGATATTTAAAACATAGCTCTCGAGTTCTGTCTCATGATCTCTCACA
Source organism: Lachnospiraceae bacterium (assembly GCA_024403335.1). GTDB lineage: Bacteria > Bacillota > Clostridia > Lachnospirales > Lachnospiraceae > JAKSSA01. The sequence goes on along the minus strand of JAKSSA010000012.1, from coordinate 37,306 downwards.
TATGCTTTTGAGCCAAGCAGTCCTCTTTCTTCGCTTCCGCAGAACACAAATTTTAAGCCGTAATTTGGCTTTTTGTTCTTGAAAGCATCCATTACACCAAGTAAACCAACGCAGCCTGTCATATTATCATATGAGCCATGGCTTAAAAGCGTGGTGTCATAATGTGCCGAAAGAACAATCCACTCGTTTCGTACTCCGGTAATAGTTGCAACCACATTATGTGAATGTCCAACATCCTCCTTTTGTCTAATTACCATCTTAACATTTTTCGTTCCCTTAGAAATGAGTTTTACTCCATCTCTTACATTAATTGTTGCGCACAATACCTTCTTTGCATCACCAACAACCGCAGCTCGCAAATCACGCTCATCAATGTCTTTATTGTCATAATGAATATTTCCGTACTGGAATATGATTCCTTTGACACCAACTTTCATTAAATCCTGATAAACAAAGTGTCCAATTCCTCCTTTGTCCATCAAAACTATCTTGTCCTTCGCGCCCGCAATCGAAACCGGGTCTGTGCCAGGCATATAATAAAGTTCGCCCTCTACTTCACCACTTCCACAACAAAAGAAAGCTTTGCAGGGAATTTCCACGCCGTCCGCGTAAATATGTGCTTCCTCGATTTCTGCAACAGGAACCTCAAAAGGTTCAACAACTGCTTCAACGCCCATATCCAAGCACTTTTGTTTAAGATATTCTGCAACCTTGTGCTCCTCTTCACTTCCGCTCCAATGAACAAAATTCGTGTCCTTAAAAATCTCTTTCATTTGTTTTTCTGTCATGTTTCCCCCTCCATTCTACTTGCTCAACTCAATTATCCCAGTGAACTTATCTTTCATGCACAAATTCTTTTGTCCACTTAAAATATATACATTTTCAGAAAGAACATTTCTTTACACTTCAGCTCTCTTAAGAAAAAGCTTTCTTGCATTTTCTTTATCCTTCTTAAGCTGCTCGCCTAACGCTTCCATGCTTTCAAATTTTTGGATAGGCCTTAAAAAATCACATATTTCAAGTTCTATTTTTTGACCGTAAAGGTCTCCTTCGTAGTCAAGAATATGCGTTTCAATTGTTATTCCATTCTCATCATCAGCTGTCGGCCTTAATCCCACATTGGTAATTCCAATAAAAGGTCTTGGTTTTTCCATCAAGACAACCTTTGATGCATATACCCCTGTTTCGGGTAAACTAAAACCGGCTTCCGGCAGTAAATTAACTGTCGGAAAGCCGATCTTTCTTCCTTTTTCTTTTCCGTGAATTACTTCACCTTTTAAAATCATTTGTTTCTCTGTTTTCTTTCTCTGTTTGTTATACCTTTAATAATAGGGCTTAACGGTTTATAAACAAGCATTGTGATGATTGATACTGAAACACCCTTGATTAAATTCAAAGGAGCAACGCACCAAACTACAAAGCTTATGATACTGCCTTCCTTAACAAGAGAGTTTACCTTTGAGCCCATTCCCAAAATTGCTTCAAGTGGCATTCCATAAAGCTTTGCAAATGCAGGAAGAAGGTAAATTGCATTAAATGCTGTTCCGAAAATTGTAAGAATAACAGTTCCTAAACCACATGCTATTATAGCACTCTTCTTTGACTTTTTGAAAGTATAAATCAAAGAAGCAGGTAAAATAAAGCTGCAGCCTACTGCGAAGTTAGCAAGTTCACCTACGAAAGCTGTTGAAGAACCCTTCATGATAAGCTTAAGGAATATTTTAACAAATTCCATCATAACCCCGGCTGCAGGACCAAATGCAAAGGTACCAATCAAAATGGGGATCTCTGAAAAATCAAGCTTATAAAAAGAAGGCGCAAAAGGCATTACAATTTCAAAAAGCATCAAAACCGCTGATACTGCTGAAAAGATGCCTACAAAAGCCATCTTTCTTGGTGTGAAAATTTTCTCTTTTACACCATTTTTCTTCTGTGCAAAAACCTCAAGACAGTAAGCAATCAGGAAAAGTGCGACAATAATGGCAAGGAACACCAAAATAAAGCCAACATTTTCACCTACTGCTACTGCAGTTTTCTTAAGCTTTGCAAAAAAACCTTCATTTTCTGCTGCGAGAAGTGTCAACATTCTGTTCAATCCGAATTTCATTTCTTTTTCCCTCCGATTTCCGGTGTCAGTTTTCTGACCCAATATAAATTTTTTAATTTTCTGCCACTTAAGAAACGGATTGGATTTACTTAGGGCAAAAAACACGCCTGAAAACAAATGTCGTCAGGCGTTAATTATCGTGGGGAAATAATCTTCTACCATCCGGACTATACTGTCGGTTCCGGAATCACACCGGATCATGCGCTGTCACAAAATATATAAAATTCTGTAACATAGCTTGCGGACTTTACCGCCGGTCGGGAATTTCACCCTGCCTTGAAGACTCAATCAATTTTCAGTTCGGCGGTAGTATAACACCATAAATAAAATAAATCAATACAAATTTTGTTCATTACCAAATAATCTTTACCAAATAGTCTGTATCAAATAATCTAATCAAATAACTATTCAAGTAACTATTCAAATAATCTTTACCAAATAAGACAGCCACATAAACCAAACTCATCCGTTTGCTCAACCAAGTCTGTTTTAATCAATTCCATATAGGAATTACTGATAATATTGAAAACCTCTCTGTATTTGGTTATAATTAAGTAGCTTATCACATATTTCAGATACATGAAAGGATTTTTATGGAAACAAAACTTTATCAGGATTTATTAAATAGAATAACCGACAACTGCAGCAAAGTAATTCTCGGAAAAAACGAAAGCATCAAACTTATAACCGTAAGCTTTCTTTGTAAAGGACATGTTTTGTTGGAAGATGTGCCCGGAACAGGTAAAACCGTTTTATTCCGCGCCTTTGCAAAGTCTGTCGGCAAGGATTTCAAGCGTATTCAGTTCACACCCGACTTAATGCCCTCAGACATAACCGGCATCAATTTCTATAACATGAAAACCGGCGAATTCAATTTCAGACGCGGGCCCATATTCGCAAATATTGTTCTTGCCGATGAAATAAATCGTGCAACTCCGCGTACCCAGTCGGCTTTGCTTGAAGCGATGGCAGAGGGACAGACAACCATTGACGGAAAGACGTATACCCTCGAAACGCCATTTATGGTGGCTGCAACGCAAAACCCGCTCGAATCAGGCGGCACTTTTCCTCTTCCCGAAGCCCAGCTTGACCGTTTCTTTATGAAGCTTTCACTTGGCTACATGGACAGAGCAAGCGAAATTGCCGTCATGAAGCGCGAAGAAACCAGCGCGCTCTTATCCGAAACCGAATGCGTTGTTGACTCTTCCGAATTTGACAGGCTTTTTACCGAATTTAAAAATGTAAAGGTAAATGACTGCGTTACTGACTACATCATGGACATAATTGAGGCTACAAGAAGCTCCTCGTCCATCACTGTAGGGGCCTCCACTCGTGGTGCGATGGCACTTTACCTGGCTTCCCAGGCATATGCGGCAGTTTCAGGCAGAGATTATGTCATCCCTGAAGATGTAAAAACGCTGGCTGGCCCTGTACTTGTTCACAGACTCAGTTTCAGAGGAGTTCTTAATACTATTGAGAAAGAAAAGACCTTTAATGACCTGCTTGCAACAGTTCAGGTTCCAACGGAGGTTATCGGATGACAATTATCCTGCTAATACTTGCAGTCGTCTTAATTACCCTTGAAATCAGGTCCGTAAAAGTCCCGCCTGACAAACTCGATTACGAAGTCAAGGTTTCTTCAAATACTGTTGAGCAGGGCGAGGAATTTACCATAACCTCTGTCTATACCAACAGAACCGGGCAAAAGCTTCCTTTCATATGTTCAGAAGAATATATTTCTCCGCATATTGAAATAGAAGGTCTGAAAAACAAAAAAGCCGAAATCTACAGTGGATATGACGAAGATGCGATAGACCACAAAAAGACCTATTCTATCTATATGAAGAAAAACGAAAGAATTACTCATTCAGAGAAGGCAAAATGCTATAAGAGAGGCATTTTCCTTTTATCAAGCTGCGTTCTGACAATAGGTGATTATCTTGGACTTAAAACTAAGATTTCGCGCAGAACCACCAACTGCTGGGTTGCAGTCAGACCCAGAAGATTACAGGACGCACGACTTGACAGCCTTTTCAAGGGCATTTTAGGAGATATAAGTGTAAAAAGCTTTATCTTTGAAGATCCCATGCTGGTCAGGGGCTTCAGAGACTATTCAGGCTCAGAGCCTTTTCGCTCCATCAGTTTCGCTCAATCTGCCAAAGCCGGAAATCTTATTGTCAAGGAATTTGATCATACCAGAGAAACTACTGTGGATATCATATTCGATGCTGATTTTAAAGGATGCATTGACGGATTTTTTGACAGAATCGAGACCTGTTTTGCCCTGACAAGAACACTCACTGAAAATCTCGCAAACCGGAAAATCAACTTCCGCTTCATTACAAATCTCTGCTACAGTTCATATACCGATGCAGACATAACTGTAATCGAAGGCGATTATCACAAACTGTTGGAATTCCTTACAGGAGCTTCAAGGGCAACCTCCTGCAAATACAGGGAATTTATAGATTATCTTGAAACACATCTGACTTCTGCTGATGCAAGTATTGTCTACATTACGCAGGATTCCAACGAGGAGACCGAAATTGCATTGCACGAGCTTCAGTCAAAATATAACATAAATACTCATGTCCTTTCAGGCAGAGATTTTGAGGAGATTTATCATGACAGCAAGATTCTTTAAGACCGCCACTGAATTAAATTTTTACATGTGCTGGGTTCTTTTTGTAATAAATCTGTTGTCTGAAAATCAGGCAGATAAATATTTTGTTCCCTGCATTCTTGTGCTGATGGGCGCCCTGCTTTTAAACCTTTCAGACGCCACCTTTATCGGAAATAATACAATTTCACTGGCATTAAGAATATGCGGCTGCGCCCTGCCATCACTTGCCTTTCTTTTTGTCGCATTGAAATTAGCAGTCGTTCTTGTGCTCCTTCCCTGGTGTTATTACTGCTTTGTCTACTTCACTAACAGACAGGAAACAAGCTATGACTACTTTATAAAGGAATTCAAATTTCTGTCCTGGTCTTTCTTGTTAATGCTCATACTTGCCTGTTTCATAAAGGATAAAAATCTGTTTGGGCTTTTAATTGCTTCTGCTACCTGGATTTTAATGTTTGCTGTTTCCGGTTTTCTTGAAGCGCAGGCACTTAGATGGAGAGGCTCTACTCAAGGCAAGGAAGCCTTTGAGAAGAAGCAAATAATCGATTTATCCCTTTTCACAGGACTTGCAATAATTCTTTCAATGACAGATTTTTTCCTGAAAGCAGAAGAATTTTTGTATTACAAAATCCTTTTACCTGTCATTTCTCTTATAATTGGTTTTTTCTTTATGGGAAGCGCAGAAGCAGTTACCAAACTCGGCGAATTAATACCAACTCTGGGAGATGACCGAACAGAAGAATATAAAGAAGCTGCCGAATCAGCCATTACCACAGAAAGCAATTGGGCACAGGGTGCTGAAGAATTATTTGCAAATGCTGCGCCTCCTGCAGAAAATGCGCATTTTACCGTTAACCCATTTGTCATCATTATAACTGCTGCCATTTTACTGCTAATTATTATTCTTGGAACAAAAAAGAAAAAGAGAAAATTAAGAGTTGTATCAGAAACACATGAAATCCTTGAAATTCCAAAGGAAAAGAAAGTAAAAAAGCGCAAAACTGATGCTGACACCGTAAGAACTTTGTATACAAAGCATATGAGAAAAATAAGCAAGGTGAAAAACCTCCCTGTCTCAGACACAACCCTTGACATTGACAAAAAGGGCGTGAAAACCGACCTTGTATCAGCAGAAGACTCAAAACTAATCAGAGACAGTTACCGAAAAGCACGCTATAATGATACCTCTGACAGTAATGATATCAAAAAATTAAAAAAACTCATTAAATAACCAAAAGGCATTTCTCTTTTATTAAGAAATGCCTTTTTAAGTTCAATATTTCAGATAAATTTTTCCATCCACACCATGTCATAATATCTGCCAAATTTATAACCACATTTATTAAAACGACCAGCCAGCTTGAAACCAAGATGTTCATGGAATTCCATACTGTTATTATTAAGATATTCATCACCTGCATCGCAAACGGCAATACAGGCATACATATTCTTTATTCCGCGCTTTTTAAGTTCTTCTTCCAAAGCTGAGTATAATTTTCTGCCAAGTCCGCTTTTTGTACATGCCTTGTCTACATAAACGGTTGTCTCCACACAATGATTATAGGCCGCTCTTCCTTTAAATACTCCGGCATAGGTATAGCCCACAATTTTCCCATCAGAAACTGCCACTAAATATGGATATTTTGCAGTAATATTCCTGATACGATTCTTAAATTCCTCCTCTGTAGGAACTTCATATTCAAAGGAAATAGCTGTATCAGAAACATAATATGAATATATATCCAATAATTCTTTTGCGTCCTCTATTTTAACATTTCTGATTTCCATACAAGCACACATAATCCAATTGCTTAACTAAAAACTACTTAGCTAAAAACCAGATTCATTCCTTTCTCCATCCCATTATATTATCTGGTGAACTATTAATATAATACAACAAAATCTAAATTGTAATAATTTTGTAATAATTATAAGTTATTAAAAAGCCTCTATGCAGAGGCTTTTTAACAATTAATGCATATTATACTCTCTTAAACTTTTCAACTTCATTTGCAAGATCTTTTGTAACAGTAAGGTTATTTCCCATTTCTGTATTGATCTGTGAAATACCGGTTACAAGGCTGCAGGTATTATCTGCTGCCGCTGATACACCATCTGCACTTTCAGAAATTGCCTTTGAGATACCATCAACAAGTTCAATAGAAGAATCAATCTTCTCCTTAATTGAGTCAGCCTGAACCTGAAGCTTTTTCATTATATCATTTACTCTTGAAGCATCACCTACATAAGCTGAGCCCGTTTCAACCATGCCTGCATAATCTGAAAGAACATCATTGTTCATATATTCAAGCAACTGGCTTGCGTTATCAGCAAGTTCCTTAACTGCATCATTAACAACAACGCTGATTTGCTGAATGTTATTTGCGGTGGTTCTTGAATCATCAGCAAGCTTTCTGATTTCATCAGCAACTACTGCGAAGCCCTTTCCTGCTTCTCCCGCTCTTGCTGCCTCAATAGAAGCATTCAATGCAAGTAAGTTGGTCTGACTGGCAATTGAAAGAATATCATTTGTAAGATCATCAATCTTATCAACGCTCTTACTGTTTTCAATTGAAACGCCAAGATTTTCTGTAATTCCTGCAATTATCTTCTTCGTATTTTCCTGACTGTCAGCAGAGGACTTTCTCAAATCCACTGCTCTCTGATTAATTTCCTGAGCAAAGGACAAACCGTGTTCTGATTCTTCAAAGATAGCTGAAACTTCTTCCGCAACATTTCCGATATATTCACGAATATTCGTTGTGCTTACATCAACCTCCTGCATACTTGCAGCGAGTTCTTCCATGATAGCTGAAGTATCAGCAGCCTGATCATTAGCTGAAGAAATTGATTTAACAACATTCTCAACAGAAGAATTAAGGTTTGCTGAGCCTTCCTTAATTTTAATAGTTACATTCTGAAGTACTTCTGTATACTTATTAATACCCTCAATAATTCTGCCAACTTCATCCTCACTATTTGTCTCAAGACGTGCAGTTAAATCACCTTCACCGGCCTGAATACCACCAATGATATTTTCAAGATCTGCAGTAGCCTTAACAAGGGGCTTCATCAAAAATCTTGACAGGAAGAAAATAATTGCTGTACCACCAATCAATACAAGAACTGAAACGAGAATGTTCTGTATTATCATTCGGTTTACGCTTGTCAGAACAATATTATCATTTGTACAAACAGCGACCTTCCAACCGGTACTTGCTACAGTAGCATATGCGACAGTCTGTCTGTCATTTGTCTGCTGTGAATAATAATTTTCAACGATACCGCTTTCATTGCTAAGCATTGTCTGACAAAGTGCTGCAATTCCTTCATAGGATTTATCATTCTTTGCTACCTCTATAGGATTGCAGGAAATGTTAACACCCTCTGTCACAGTCTTAAGTAAACCATTGCTTTCAATTACATAATTACCTGCTTCATCCATAAAGAACTTAGCAGCCTGAGAGTGCGCAAGATAGTGACCATTATTATCAATAATGAATACTTCCATGTTCTTGTCAAGCAAATCACCAAATGCATCAATCTGAACTGTACCTATGATTGCACCCTGGATCTTGCCAGCCGCAGTAAATACAGGAACTGCATTAGTTACCATGTAAGTATTCTCCTGAACTGTTACAGAAGGTTTATAAACTGCCTTACCGGTCTGCATTACACCTGCATAAGCTTCATCATAAGTATCATATAAGTTAAATCCTACACCCAAGAAAGGAATGAGCGTATCTCCCTTATCATTTGCATAAAGAATTGTGTAAAATATTTCATTGCTGTTAGCTTCAATACTTGCAAATCCGCACTTTGTTTCAAAACTTACATTTTCATCAATGAATTCTGAACGTCTCGAAATAGTTTCAAGATTAGCAAGATTGTCCTGAAGTTTTTGTTCAATCTGATTTGTAACCATCTGAGCCTGTTTTTCAATATTTCCACGACTGGTATCAATCATGATCAAACGTGCCATAAAAGACGAAACCAAAGTCAAAACAAGGCAGATAAAAAGAGCAATTGCAGTAAAACATGTAACCAGTTTTGTTCCAATACCTAATTTCTTCATATGTCCTCCTTGAAACGAGAATTAACCGAATATGAATATTTATACTCAAATTCTAACAAATTTTACCATTTTCTCAAAACTTTAACAAGCCTTTTATTTTTTCGCAAATTTTCCTGACTATCTTAGCAGGTGATACGCACGATAATGCACCTCACAGCAGGTGGTACGCACGATACAACACATATTTCTGATTATAGCAGCAGGTGGTACGCACGAAAATATCATTCATAGCTTTATTTCCATAATTTTTTATCTAATTATATAACCAAGTGATGCTTTGATAATGCTCGTAGCTTTGTTTGCGTAACACCTGATCTATAAGCGAGGAAAACGATAGTGCGCTATGATAGATTTTCCATATTTTCGGGCTTTTTCAGCGACAAAAATCCCGGATGGATTTTTGAGCCGGATGTGACATGGATGTCACATATCCGGCGTTCGCGTCTTGTTAATTTAACCTTATCGAAAATATCCGGAAAATCATCATGGCAGCACGTGTTTTCCTGATTATAGCAGCAGGTGGTACGCACGATACAACACATATTTCCGCTTATATCAGCAGGTGGTACGCACGAAAAAGGCACCTCACAAGGTGCCTCAAATATTAAACATTATTTGCAAAGCATATATATCAGCGTAATCAGCAATCCAGTGCTGAAAAGCAGCAAGGATAACGACAAGCTTCTCTCTATTACGCGTCCCAACGCATTCATTCCCTCATTAGCAGTAGCAAACCTATGCACAAAGGATTTCCTCTCGCCCCCATCCTTCCTCCAATTTCTGAAGGTAATCAAATCGAAAAGCTTTCCGAAAAATTCCGTCACTGCATTGCCCTCAACAGCCTTCTGCTTGGGTTTGAGCGGTGTTAAAACTCTGGTCTTTAACGCATATGCGATAAAATCCGTAAACTTATCGAAAATACGTGAAAAGAATGCCATTACAAAGGGCAGGAAATATAAAATAACCGGTCTGTAAATATACTTTTCCAAGTCAAACCAAAAAGGAAGTCCCTGCTTGTATTCGCCTTTTCTGATGAGTAAAGTTCTTACAAAAAGGAAATAAAGCGCAATGCCGATTGAAATTGAAATCAATCCACCCTCCATGGTATGGAATGCAAACCAGTGCATCTCTTCTACTTCTTCAAATTCAAGTTCCGGTATTGCAGCTGCAAACTCCTTCAAAACTGCGACTGAAGGGATTTTTGCAAATACCTTCGGTAAGATGCCAAGTACAAATAATACCGCTGCAGGAACACAAACTGCTGCATAGGAAAGCTTTGAAAGTCCTGGCTTTTCACTTGCTTCGCCCTTGTCAATGAAAAGACATACAAAAAGCTTTGTCATGTAGCAAAGAGTCATACCTCCGGTGATTGTAAATACAATACCAACAATATGCGCTGCTTCAATTCCGTGCACAGCCTCCACAGCTTCATGAATCAAAGTCTTTGAAACATAGCCTGAAAATCCCGGAACACCTGCAATTGAAAGTGCGCCAATTGCAAAAGGAACCATCAAAAACGGTTTGTTTCTGCCAAAACCCTTGATTTTGTTCAAATCAAGCGAACCAGTTTTCTTCAAAACTCCACCTGCAATCAGGAAAAGCACCAGCTTTATCATCGAGTGGTTGAACATATGAAGCAGTGTTCCGGTATAAGCAAACCCATTTTCCAGAAGCACCATACAGGAAATGCCTGTTACGATAAAACCAATCTGTGAAACAGAGGAACATGCGAGCGTTCTCTTAAGATTAGTTGAAAAAATTGCCAGGAAAGCACCAACAAACATAGTGCATCCACCAAGCACCATAAGAAGTGTTCCCCAATTTTCATTTCCCATAAGACCAAGTATGCAGGTAGTAATAATGATACCTACAATACCCGTCTTGGTAAGAATACCCGAAAGAACAGCAGAAGCAGGTGCAGGCGCTGCTGTATGAGCCTTAGGAAGCCATACATGTACTAAGAAAACACCAGCCTTTGCACCAAAGCCTACCAGAATCAGAACTGCTGCCGCAAAAATCTGTCCCTCGCTCAAAACTCCGCCTGAAATCTTTTCAGCAATCTTTGCAAAACCGAATTCTCCGGTTGCAGCCGCTACCATAAAGAAACCAAACAGCAGAACCATACCGCATATTACGGAAATTCTTAAATAAAGACGACCTGCATAATCACTTTCTTCATTCTCTTCCTGCAAAACCCAAACTGTTGATGCAAAGGACATGATTTCAAAGAACATAAATAATGTAAAGAAATCTGCGGAGAATAAAAATCCCACAACTGCCAAATAGGTAATAATCCAGTATTTCCAGAATCTTTTGTTCTTATGTTCTCCTGCTAAATATTCCTTGCAGAAAAGTGAGCAGCAGATAACCACAAAGGTCGTAATGAGGAAATACAAAATTCTCATTCCGTCTGACTGGAAAGACAAACCAAAAATACAGAAACGGCTCAATAAATCATTCATCATACTAAACCTCCTGCTACTTTTGTTAAAAATTCAACCAATGGATGAGAGAAAATGCCAAGTAAAACAATAGTTGCTGCTAATAAAAGCAAAGGCAGTTTCATAAACCAACCCGGGTCTTTCACTTCTTCAAGCTTTGAATAATCAAAACCGGGTCCTGGGAAGTATGCTCTGATTACTATTGACAAAACATAGGCTGCAGTAAGCAAAGCTGATACCAGAATCACAGCCATACCTGCCTTTCCAAGTGCGCCGCCTGAAGTTGCTGCGCCTGCCTGTAAAAGCATCCACTTGCTGACAAACCCGATTGTCGGCGGTACACCCATCAAAGCCACGCCTGCAATTGTAAAGCAGGCAAAGGTAATCTTCATCTTTCTTCCAACACCATACAAATCATCAACATCTGCCTTCTCATATTTGCAAAGCATGATACCTGCAACAAAGAAGAGAGTAATTTTAATAATGCCATGGAAAACAAAATGTGCCAGTCCACCTGCAAGTCCTCCCGGTGTCATCAAAGCAGCACCAAAAAGCATGTAAGAAAGATTACTGATGGTTGAATATGCGAATCTTCTTTTGAAATGCTGTTCCTTTAAAGCATAGGTAGAGCCAAAAAGTATTGTTACCAAACTCATTGTAAGACAGATATATTGTGCAGCAGTTCCATAAAGAAGTTTTGTGCCAAAAATAAAGTAAATAAGTCGCATAATGGCAAAAGCGCCACAGTTTACGACTGCAACCGCATGCAGCAAAGCAGTTACCGGTGTGGGTGCGATAGAAGCTGTAGGCAGCCAGCCATGGAACGGAAATACTGCTGCTTTAACACCAAATCCGAAAAAGCCCATTACAAACACAAGTCTTAAAATAAAAAGTGTTGTATCGGAATATGCGCCTGTAAACACACCTCCGTAAGTAAAGTTAAGATTAGGTGCATAATTAAGTGCAACCACCATACAAACGAAAGCGAAAGCCGCTCCACCTATTGAGTAGAGCACATATTTTTTGCCTGCTGCAATATTCTTTTCCTTCATACCATGCATAACAATAGGCAGGGTTACGAGGGTTAAAAACTCATAAAACATATAAAGTGTTACAAGAGTTGCAGAAAAAGCAATACCACAGGTAATACCATAAGTAATCATATAGAAGGTGTAGAAAATATTTTCTCCACCCTCATGTACCATATACTCAAGTGCATAAGAAACTGCCAGAGGCCAGAGAAATGCAATCAAACCGGCAAAAACCCTGCTCATGCCATCCAAAGAAAGTGCAATCGGTAAATCCATTGCTATATCAAACAATACAAGCTTGCCAATGCTTGCGCTGTTTAAAATAAGCACTAAAATGATCACTGAGTTAATAAGAGAAGAACCAAGCACCCAGATATTTCTCGCTTTACGGCTCTTGAAATTAATAATTCCAACCAACGCTCCGGAAATAATAGGGAAAAGGATTGGTAATATCAAAAGTATGTTCATTATTTCAAACCTCCTAATCCCATCATATCAAAGAAAAAGCCAAAGTCCTTTACAATCTTAGTCAGTGCTTCTACTAATTCCTTGCCAAAAAGTCCAAGCAAAACTGCCATAGCTGCCAAGATTATCATTGCCAATAGCATACCTTTTGACACCTTACCGCTCTTTTCAAGATTCTCCTCATAGCCCTCAAATTCTTCACCAGGGAAGAAAGCTGAGATTGAAATTGACAAAAGATATCCTGCAGTAAGGATTGCGCTGACAAGTAAAATTCCGGTTCCAATGTAGCCAAATACCTGAGTTGTACCTGAGCTTAATGCACCAACGCATATATAATATTTACTGAAGAAGCCGCAAACCGGCGGAATACCAACAAGTCCCAAAGCAGCGACCGTAAAAGTGGTCATGGTTATAGGTAATGCCCTGCCGATTCCCTTTAAGTCCTTAACCTCATGATGTCCTGTCGCATGAATTACTGCACCTGCATTCAGGAAAAGAGTACATTTAATAACTGCATGACCAATTACATGAAGCAGTGCGCCAACAGCTGCTAAAGGCTGAAGAATGAAAAGTCCAAACAAAACATAAGAAACCTGGCTTACAGTGGAATATGCTAATCTCTTCTTAAATACCTTTTCCACAAAGGCAAGCATTGAACCCATAAATACAGTAAGCAAGGAAAGAATTATGAGTGTATACTGAACCCAGGTACCCCTTAGCATATCCGCGCCAACATAATTAAACATTACTCTGATAATACCAAGAACGCCCGCTTTAGCAATAATACCTGACAATACTGCAGAAGCAGGAGCAGGTGATACCGGATGAGCTGAGGGCAGCCACGCATGCAAAGGAAAAAGTCCTGCCTTTGCACCAAAGCCAAGAACCATGCAAAATACTGCTATCTGGACCGATACCGGCAATGTCATGTCCATAGGAGTTTGTGAAGAATAAACACTTTCCCAGAAATAATGTCCTCCTGAAACAAATTCCAAACTGCCATGTCCTGAAGTAAAAAGCAAAAATGCAAAACCGAAAAGCGCCAGGGATGCACCCGCAATCGAGTAGAAAAGATACTTCTTAGCTGCATATATAGCTTCTCTTGACATATCATGCAAAACAAGAATTACAGAAGTAATACTCATGATTTCATAGAACATGTAAAAAGTAACTAAATCTCCTGCTAAAGAAAGTCCAACCAAAACTCCCCAAACAATAAAGTAGAAACCAAAGAAGAAGCTGCCAGCCAAAGTCTTTGTGCCCTCAGCCTCATCAAATTTTGAATCTTCATGCTTTATATATCCAATTGCAAAAAATGAAACAACAAAAAATATAAAGCCAATCAGTACTGTAAACATAATGGCTAAGCCATCTTTTTTCATCCACAAATCTGATTTTCCAAAGAAATTAAAAAGATGCACCTTTTCACTTCCAAAGAAAACCATCAAAAGAATGAAAACAACTTCCAAGGCTCCGGGAATAATTACCTGAAGCGATGTAAAGGAGTTTTCTGCCCCCTCTTTTTTCCTGCTTGCCGCAAGACAGATACCGTATACTATCGGAAAGAACACAGGCAGGAAAAACAAAACAATACTTAATACTTCCATCTCTTTCCTCCTATGAAAACATCTTTAATCCACTTTCAATCAAGTCAAGTATCTGTGCGCTGAAGGTACCAACAAAAACATTAACAAGAATGAAGCAAACAACTGTGACAATATACAAAGCACCGGACTTAACACTTCTCTTTGCCTTCTCCTCCTCTGACATCACTACCGGTGTGTAAAGTGTAATCAAAGCATTAAAGAAGTAAATACAGTTAAGAATTGTTGAAAAAGCAAGTGCCACAAGAATAATTATCATCTTTGTACCACCAAAGTCACCTGCAGCAGCTGCAAAGTTAAGCTTTGAAACAAAACCTGGCAGGAAAGGAATACCCACCATTGAAAATGCGCCCGCTGCAAAAGCAACTCCTGATACTTTATTTCTCAAAGCAGCGCCCTTAATTCCGTCAAACCTGGTCGAATGCTCTGATACATCCTTAAAACCGCGAATTGAAATAAATATCATTGACTTTGTAACACCATGTGCAAAAATCTGGAAAATTGCAGCAATAACTCCGATCTCATTGCCAATTCCAAGTCCCATGAAAATATAACCAATCTGGGCAACGGAAGAATATGCGACCATTCTCTTAATATCCTTCTGTACAATGGCAAATAGTGAAGCAACAATCATTGCCATAATACCAAAGACAAAGATTACATCATTAATACCTGTCTTTAGTACATTCTCCCAACCGATTGATCTGTAGAAAAACTTAATAAGAACAATGATATAGCCCTTCAATACAAGACCTGAAAGAATTGCTGACGAAGAAATCGTAGATGCAGTATGGGCATCCGGAAGCCATGAGTGAAACGGGAACAAGGCGCTCTTAATTGACAAACCGATAGTTATTAATGCAATAATTATGGTCATGGGTGCCGCATATTCGCCGGTAGCCATTATGGTTTCAACCGAGTCATGAATGTTTGACAGCAAAAGGTGTCCGGTTACATCATAAAGCAGGGTTATGCCAATTAATACCAGACCTGAGCCAAGCAAACTCATGATCATATACTTTGTTGAAGCATAAAGCGAACGTCCGGTACCTGAAACTGATACTAAGCAGGCTGCAGTAATTGTATTAATTTCAATAAAAACGTAGGCTGTGAAAAGGTCGTTTGTGTAAGTGAGAGCAAGCAAGGAGCTCATCATAAGACAAATCAAAGTATAGTAAAGATTTATCTTCGTACTTTCAACATCCTCGTCAATATGCTTTTCGCCTGCAACAATTGAAAGAAGCATAACAATACAGAAAAATACTGCAAAAATGCCCTCTAAAACGCCTATTCTGATTTCATTACCCCAGGGTGCGAAGTAATGTCCCATCCTGTAAACATAATAGTCGCCTGTCTGAATTGTGTAGAACAAAACCAAGGAGGACAAAACAAATAAAACAAAAAGTGCCGTATAGGTAAGATATCTGGCTGCTTTTTTCTTCAAAACTGAAGTAAGAACACCGCTTACCAGGCAGATAATAATACTGAAAAAGGGGAAATTCTTAATAAAGTCCATTAGTTGCCCTCTTTTCTGATGATTTTCAAAATCTCATCAATATCAAGTGTATGATATCTTCTGTAAAGTCTAACTGTCAAAGCAAGCATTACTGCAGTAACGCTTACAGAAACAACGATACCTGTAAGTACAAGACCGCTTGGAATCGGATTAATGTAAGCCTCCATGGAAGTAACCCCATCCACTACGATAGGTGCCTTTCTACCATAGATAAAGCCCTTCGCTGCAAGAAAAAGATAAACTGCCGTATCCATGATATTTAAGCCCATTATTTTCTTAATAAGATTCGGATGCAGGAAAAGAGTTGTAAATCCGATACCGAAAAGAATGATAGCAACCGCTTCAAACGGCTTATCATTCAATCCGCTTAAAAATTCCAGCATATCAGATACCTCCCTTTCTGAATAATGCATAAAAACCGTACATTGTGCAGGCAACTACCGCACCAACTGCTATATTAAGCGGTAAAATCAAACCTGCACTAAGGATTGCACCGGGTGTTCCGGGTCCAATAATGCTGTGTAAATCATTTGCGCCCGTAAAAAATGAATAGGTTTTTGAAAGTGAATAAAAAAGCAGGGATGATACTGAAACAACTGAAAATGTCTTAGTTGTAAAGAACATTTCTGTTTTCTTAAATCCAAAGGCGTTCAGGTAAAGAATCAAGCCAGAACCAATGATTGCACCACCTGCAAAACCACCACCCGGGCTGATATGTCCATTAAGCACAATATAAATTCCAAAAAGAATGATGACAGGAACTAAAATCTTTGCCGCATGCTGCAAAATAGCTTCATTCTTAGGCTCGAAATCGCGGTCATTTTCAAGTGCCTTGAGTTTTTCCGGATCATTTGTTTCCTTATCAAGTCTTAAAAGAATCATAACACAGACACAGGCAATAAAAAGCACATGCGACTCTCCAAGAGTATCGAAAGCTCTGTAATCAAGAATCATTCCGGCAACAATATTCACTGCACCGGTTTCTTCAAGTCCCTGTTCGATATATCTTTCAGAAACCTCATTGTTAACAGGATTATCAGGATTTCCGAAGGAAGGAAGCTTTGCTACTGTTACAAGAAGAATCATAATAATAGAAAAGCAGGTAATAGCAGCAAGAAATTTATAAAAGTGGTTATATACCTTTTCACCTCTTTTTTCAGCTATAGCTGAATACTTTGCAAAAAACTTATCTGATTCTTTTTTCTTTTTTGTATAATCAACTTCCTCGAAGAAAGTCTCTTCTTTTCTTTTTTCTGTTTCAGGATGTTCTATATCATATCCTGCCTTTTCATGAAAGCTGTCATTTTCACCATATACGAATCTGACCAGCTTCCTCCATAATGAATTTTCATAATCTCTTCTGATTTTGCTCATATGCGTCCCTCATTATATTTCTGAAGTATCTGTTTCTTCATCGCAGTTCTTTTCCTGGTCCATTGCATGGATTTTTTTCAGGGTAACAAAGAACAAAATTGAAGTAACACCGGCTCCAACGGCAGCCTCTGTAATAGCAAGGTCAGGTGATTCCAAAAGCATCCACACAATAGCCATTACAACACTATAAGACATAAAAATAATTACTGATGTGAGGAAGTTTTTATGTAAGCAGGCAAAGGTTGCGCATACAATCAAGAAAACCAGAAGTATTGCATACAGGATTTCCATTATTCTTCCTCCTTTCTAAGCTCATCAATTGTTTCTTCCTTATATTCCTTGCTGACAAGGTCGGGATTGATAATATATTCCAAATTAGCAATAAAGTGGCTGGCTACCGGGCTTGAGAACCAGAGGAATAATAAAACCAATACGATTTTTAAAGAAACAAAAGCTAATCCAAAATAACAAACACCGCCAATAGTAATCAAAAGCAGTCCCAAGGTATCACCAATAGCTGCGACATGCATTCTGTTTAACACATATTTAAATTTGAAAATACCAATTGTGGCAGTAATATAAACAGCTGTGCCAAGGATAAAAAACAAAGCTGCAAGAATTTCTCTAACTATCATTTTGCTTCCTCCTCTGCTTTATTTTCTGCTGCAGAAGCTTCACTTGCCTTCTGTTTATAAACTCCTATGTATACTTTAGAAAGAACAATCACTGAAAGGAAGGAAATAGCGGTATACAGCATCGCAACGTCCACTAACCATTCCTCCTGAAGATAAATGGTCAGCATGATGATCATAACATTTACCATTGTTCCTATCATATTTACAGATACAAGTCTGTTTGTAAGATCAGGTCCCTTTATTACCCTGATGAGTGCTATGAAAATGCATACTGCCAAAATGATCATAAGCACTGTAAGTAAACCCAAAAACCACTTATCCATAGCTATCTCCCTTCAATTTTATCAAGCTGCTTAACAAAAACTGATGAATCCAAGTCTGTTCCAAGACTCTTATCAAGACAATGAACAACATATTCATCCTTTTCAAGCGATACGGTTATAGTACCCGGGGTAAGAGTAATGGAGTTTGCAAGTCTTGAATTATTGGCCTTGTCTTTAAATTTTTTCTTAAAGGTAACCACTCTTGGCTCAACTTCTATGCTGGCATTATAAATATAGAAGATAACCTGAAGGTTTGCTTTAATAATCTCAACAAATACTATAAAATAGAATTTAAGCCAGGAACCGGTTTTCTTAAAAGCAATCAGTTCCTTTTTAGGACTGAAGCCCATAAATTTACACATGAAAGCATAGAGCAGAGCACTTATTACAATGCCAAAAAGCAATACCTCCACTGTAAATCTCCCGTTAAAGGCTATCCAAAGAAGTAAAAGAACAAAAAACATATTATTTTCCTTTCAAAAACCACATTTCAAACATCACAAATCAGGTCTTTCGACCAACTTTGCATTATACCCTTATTAGCCTTCTTTTTCAACAATTAATAATCGACAAAAATATTGCCAAAAGACCTTTCATATCGTGATAAATTGCACAAAAAAATAACAATTATTTAACATTTTTTCTATTTTAAGTTTTAGTGCTATTGTGATAATATAAAGCGGATTGTCGTTTATAAAAATGGCAGTAAAAAATGAGCAAATATTTGAAGTATTTTATTGTGAAATAATAAAAATATTTTGGTCATGAAATAATAAAATATAATTCAGTAATCACAAGTAAGGTACATTTTTTAGTGGAGTAAGTAAGGTATGAAAAACAGTAAAAATGTCACAAGAGAAATTAACGAAAAAACACCGCTTTTGCTATTGGCAGGACCGATGTTCCTTGAGCTTTTGTTAAATATCTGCGTAAATAATGCAGATACTTTGATGTTAAGCCATTATTCAGAAACCGCAGTAGGTGCAGTTGGTAATTCCAACCAGATAATGTTCTTCTTCATTCTGACCTTTAACATTATCGCAACCTCAACCTCAATTATTGTTGCCCAATACTTAGGTGCAGGTAAGCAGGACAAGATGAATTTAATCTATTCTCTTGCTTTCTATTTCAATCTTGCATTAGGTTTGGTCTTAAGTTTGGTATTTGTTGCCTTCAAAGATGGTATCTTAACTTTCATGAAGGTTCCTCAGGATATGATTCCCGAAGCAAGAATTTATATCAATATCGTAGGTGGAACACTTTTCTTACAGGCCTGCTACAATGTTATGGTTCAGATTCTTCGCTGCAACGGATTTACAAAAGTCGGTACATATATTTCCGTAGTAATCAATATCATCAACATTCTCGGAAATTATCTTTTCCTCTACGGACCTTTGAAATTCCTCAATTTAGGCGTTGCCGGCGTTGCTATCCCAACAGGCTTTGCAAGACTTGCTTCCGTAGTAATTTCACTTGTTTTCTTTGCACACAAGAAAATCGGAAAGATTTCAGTCAAATTTCTTTTCCCCTTCCCTGGTGCAATGCTTTCAAGAATGGTCAAAATCGGTCTTCCATCAGCCGGAGAAAACCTGTTTTACAACATGTACCAGTTAGTTTTGCTTTCCTTTATCAACGGACTTGGCCCAGACTCTGTTAATACAAAGGTTTACTGTCAGTCGCTTATCTCCTTTGCAATGATATTCTCAAATGCAAGTGCCATGGCGACACAGATTATAGTTGGTCACTTAATTGGTGCAGGCAAGGAAGATGAGGCATATAAGCGAGTTTTCACTACCTTAAAGGTATCTTTACCAATAACCATCGGTTTAGCTACTGCAAACTGGCTATTAAGTCCTTACACGCTTCGTTTATTTACAACAAACGAAAATATTATTAAACTTGGCTTCTATGTAATGGCTGTTGATATAGTAATTGAAATCGGTCGTTGCCTTAACATGACCTTTATCAATGCCATGAAGGCAGCAGGCGATTACATTTATCCTCTTATTCTTGGTATGATAACCATGTGGGGACTTGGAGTAAGTGTTGGCTATACTTTAGGTGTTGCATTAAGCTTTGGTGTTGCCGGTGTCTTTGCTGGTACTGCTGCTGATGAGTTTATAAGAGGTTTGATTGTATGGCACCGTTGGGCTAAAAAGAAGTGGACCGGAAAATCACTTGTTGAAAAGTAGGATAAAACAATGAATTTAATCAATGCAGAACATATATCACATTCCTTCACTGAAAAGGTTTTACTTGAAGATGCCAGCTTCACCTTAAATGAAGGTGAAAAAATAGGTATCATAGGAGTAAACGGAACCGGAAAATCAACGCTTTTAAAGATTTTCGCAGGCATTATTACTCCTGATGAAGGAACTGTATCCACAAAGAACAACTTAAAAATAGGATATCTTCCACAAATTCCTTCCTTTGAAGACAGCCATACAGTAATAGAGGCTGTTTTAGAAGGTGTTTTGTATAACAATGAAGAAGATGATATAAGTGCTGCAAGCAAAAAAGAAAGCAAGGAAGCTGAAGCCAAAAGACTTCTTAACAAGCTTGCAATCGACAATTATGACCAGCCTATAAAAGAGCTTTCAGGTGGTCAGAGAAAAAGAGTGGCTTTGGTAAGAACTTTCCTTTCTGACTGTGATGTTTTGCTGCTTGATGAGCCCACCAACCACTTAGACAGTGCAATGGCTGAATGGCTTGAAAAATATCTCAATTCCTACAAAGGCGCAATCATCATGATTACCCATGACAGATATTTCCTCGACAGCGTTGCAAATAAAATAGTCGAATTAGACCATGCAAAATTATACAGCTACAAAGACAATTATCTTGGATATCTTGCTTTAAAAGAGCAAAGACGTGCCATCGAGGATGCAACTGAGCGAAAAAGGCAGTCTATTTTAAGAACAGAAATCCAATGGATGATGAGAGGCGCTAAAGCAAGATCTACAAAGCAGAAAGCGCATATTGAAAGATATGAGAATTTAAGAGATGTCGAACCGCCTAAAAGAGACATTGAAGCAGGCTTTGAAGAGCTGACCTCGCAAATGGGAAAAACCCTTACCTCGCGTATGGGCAATACAACAATAGAGCTTACAAACCTAAATAAAAGCTATGAGGGCAGAGTTTTAGTCAAAGAATTCTCATATATTTTCCTTAAACATGACAGAATAGGCATTATTGGTTCAAACGGATGCGGAAAATCGACCTTATTAAAGATGATTAACGGTCTTGTAAAACCGGATTCAGGAAATATCAAAATCGGCCAGACCATAAACATCGGTTACTTCTCTCAGGAAAGCGAGTCAATGGACAACAGCATGAAGGTCATTGATCATATTCGCGAAACTGCAGAGAGAGTTATGACTACTGAGGGTTCAATTTCAGCTTCACAGATGCTTGAAAGATTCCTTTTTCCCCAGAATATGCACTACTCACCCATTTCCAAGCTTTCGGGTGGTGAAAAGAGAAGACTTTATCTTTTGAAAATACTTATGATGCCCACAAATGTTTTGTTCTTTGACGAACCGACAAACGATTTGGACATTCAGACCTTAACAATACTTGAAGACTATTTGGATCATTATGACGGAATAGTTGTATGTGTCTCCCATGACAGGTATTTTTTGGACAGAATAGCAAGACGCATATTCGCATTTGAAGAAAATGGCAAGATAACACAGTATGAAGGCGGTTACACAGACTTTCTTGAAAAATCAGGCGGACTTTCAAACTCTGTAAATGACAAAAAGACCAATAACAAAAATTCCGATTCAGAGTCCATCAAGTCCTGGAAGTCTGCTCCAAAAGCAGTTAAGCTTACCTTCAAGGAACAAAGGGAATATGAGACCATAAGTTCAGACATAGAAAAACTCGAGCAGGAAATTGCCCGAGTTGAAAACGAATTAAAAATAAATGTTACTGATTATGGCAAGCTCATGGAACTATCTGCCAAAAAAGATGAACTTGAAGAGCAGCTTCTTTTCAAGCTTGAAAGAGAAGAATACCTTGAAGATAAAATCAAACAAAGTAAAACTAATTAAGCGCTGTTTCTACAGCGTTTTTTAGTCTTTCCATGCCATCTTTTACAACGCTTAAAGGACATGCCACATTAATTCTTACAAACTTCTCGCCTGACTTTCCATATTCATTACCTTCAGTAATGAAAAGTCCGGTTTTGCTTCTTATATATGCAGAAGCTTCTATTCCATCCTTAAAAACTTCACTTATGTCAACCCACAAAAGATAGGTTGCATCGCCTTTTACAACATGAAGCTTTGGTATGTTTGTCTTAATATACTCTTCGACAAAATCCCTGTTCTTAAAGACATATTCGCACATTTCATTAAGCCATGCCTCACCCTTTTCAAAAGCAGTAGTGGCAGCAAGAATGGCAAATGCATTAGGCTCAGCAACTTCGTCAGTATTAAGTGCTCTCCAAACCTTGTGTCTTAAAAACGGATTAGCTGCGAATACGGCTGCAGTCTGTAAGCCTGCTATATTAAAGCACTTAGTCGGAGCAATGCAGGTAACACTTATCTCCTTGCAAGTTTCATTTACGCTTGCAAACGGAATATATCCAAGACCAGGTCTTACAATATCACAATGTATTTCATCAGAAATTACAGTTACACCGTACTTTTTGCACATTTCACCAACTCTTGCCATGGTTTCCTTATCCCAGATTTTACTGACCGGGTTATGAGGATTGCACCAAATCAATAAAGAGGTCTGGGGATTTGAAAGATGGGTTTCAAGAAGTGTAAAATCAACTTCATATTCCCCATTTTCATAAAGAAGAGGGCACTCTAAAACGCGGCAGCCGTTATTCACAATACTGTTAAAGAAAATATTGTAAACAGGTGTTAATATAACCACATTCTCATTTGGTGTAGTCAGTTTTCTTACCATACTTGAAATTGCAGGAATAACACCTATGCAGAAAATCAGCCAGTCCTTTTCAATTTCAAGATTATGCCTTCTCTTCCACCAGGACGCATATGCCTCATTCCACTCATCCGGAATAATTGAATATCCGAAAACACCATGCTCAACTCTTTTTATAAAAGCTTCACGAATTTCAGGTGCAGTGGGAAAATCCATATCAGCAACCCACATAGAAAGTTCATTTTCCAAAACATCCCATTTAAGAGAGCCTGTATTTCTTCTGTCAGGTACATTATCAAAATCGTATTTCATATCATGCCTTCCACTCAGGTTTATCACTTCTCTTGTTAATCTTTGCACAAACAATCTTTGTTTTGGTCTCATCAACCAAATCCTTTTCAACAATCAGTTCATCAATTTCTGCAGCTTCAATGGTTCCTGAAATCGGATTAAATACGCTGTCAATCTTATTAACAATCTGTGCATCCATTGTGCAGTTTTCAAATGCCAAGGTAGTATTGATTAATTTGCAGTTTTTCATTACAAGGTTCTCAATATAGCACATGCCCTGAAGACTCTCGATTGTACAGTTAATTAAAGTAAGATTCTTTGAGTTCCAGCCAAGATATTCACCCATGATTGTAGAATCAATTACTGTAACATTTTCTGAATTCCAGAAAGCGTCCTTTGTCGTAAGTCTTGAATTACGAACTGTAAGATTTTTGCAGCCGTCAAAGGAGTAGTTGCCATCAAGATAGAAATTATCAATTTCCATATCTGACGAATTCATTGCGAAATAATCGCCCTTTGCTGAAACATTTTTAAGCTTAACACCCTTGCAGCTCCAAAGTGTCTCTGCTGCATTTGTCATTGTTACATTTTCCAAAGAAAGTTTTTCGCAGCGTCTGAAATTCTTAGGTGCCTGAATCTGCGCATTGTTTACTGACATGTTCTTTGTGTACCATACACCTGCTCTTGCCATGTCAAACCAGGTACAGTTAGTTACCTTCACATCATTGCAATACCAGAAAGGATATTTCCATCTGAAAAGGCAGTTGTCTAATTCAATATTGGAAGCTTCCTTAAAAGGTGATTCTCCATTCTCAAAAACAGAATCCTCAACACGAAGATTCTTTGCTCCATATAAAGCTCTTTCACCCGAAAAGCTCTTCTGATTAATGATTTCCATACTCCAAATATCTCCTTACTAAAAATCGGTAAGACAAATATAACTTAATAATTAATTTATTTCAACCAATTATTTGTAAACTATTAATTTTCCTGCACTTATAAACAGATAAACGATATTTATTAAAACATTTTCAATTATCTTTTTCTCGACAAAACCTCGTAATAATGTATATACTATATTCCAGAAGTATAAAGGAGTAGTAATAAAAATTGTATAAAAAGCAAAAAACGAAAAAGTCATCATTGAATTAATAAATTCTTTGATGACTTTCGCCGTTTCACCTTTTTTACCCTTATTATCTTACTCCATGAAATTCCCACGTCGCAAGCGTTAAATAACGCCCTTTTCGGTTCATTCAATCAATTAAAGCATTAATCTGTAAACAGCTTCAACATCACTTTGTTCAAGTGTTGTGAAACCATATACCTTACCTGATCCGTTTCCGTCACCGAAGCAGCAGGTATAAGCCAATTTTTCAATATCTTTCTCGCAAGCACCAAGTTCTTCAAAATTCTTTGTATTGGTTAAATATCTTTCATAGAGATGAGCAATGATATCAGTAACACCACATGCTGTCTGATAAGCAGGAAGTGTTTCTGTAAGTGCAGGATTAAGAACTGAAAATTGTCCGTTATTTTGCCTCCTTTTTTCTTAGCAAAATCATTCTACAACTTAAAGTTGACTTTAACTCAAGCTTTTTTTGAATAAATTTTTTAAAATAATAAAACTAAAATGGGCTGTAAAAAAAACTCCATAAAAAACAGCCATGGGTTCGCGCCCATAGCTGCATTTTTAGGGGAGTTTTTTATAGCCCCCGTAACGAAGGATAAAAAAGGGATGTAATCATATTGCAGCAAAGCCTTTTTCAAGGTCTGCAATTATGTCATCAATATGTTCTGTGCCAATTGAAAGTCTGATTGTGCTTTGTTTAATTCCCTGATCAGCAAGTTCCTCATCTGTAAGCTGTGAATGTGTAGTGCTTGCAGGATGAATAACAAGGCTCTTTACATCAGCAACATTTGCAAGGAGTGAGAAAATTTCAAGATTATCAATAAATTTCCAAGCTTCTTCTTTTCCTCCTAAGATATCAAAGGTAAAAATACTTGCTCCGCCATTAGGGAAATACTTCTTATAAAGTTCATGATCCGGGTGATCTTCCAAGGAAGGATGATTAACTTTTGCAACCTTAGGATGATTCTTGAGGAATTCAACAACCTTCTTTGTATTTTCTGCATGTCTGTCAAGGCGTAATGACAAGGTTTCTGTTCCCTGAAGAAGAAGGAAAGCATTAAAAGGTGAAATAGATGCACCTGTATCACGGAGGAGAATCGCTCTGATGAAGGTTACAAAAGCAGCAGGACCAACAGCATCATAAAAACTTACGCCATGATAGCTCGGGTTAGGATCAGCAATATTTTTATACTTTCCACTTGCCTTCCAGTTAAACTTACCTGATTCAACAATGATACCGCCAAGTGTTGTGCCATGTCCTCCAATAAACTTTGTTGCAGAATGAACAACAATATCTGCGCCATGTTCAAAAGGTCTGAAAAGATAAGGAGTGCCAAAAGTATTATCTACAACAACAGGAAGTCCATGCTCATGTGCAATTTCAGCAATTGCATCAATATCAGGAATATCAGAGTTGGGATTTCCAAGTGTTTCAAGGTAAATAGCTCTTGTATCATCCTGAATTGCAGCTTTAACCTCTTCAAGATTATGAGCATCTACAAAGGTTGCTGTTACTCCATACTGAGGAAGTGTGTGTGCGAGAAGATTATAGCTTCCGCCATAGATAGTCTTTTGTGCAACAATATGTCCACCATTTGCTGCCAAAGCCTCTATTGTATAAGTAATTGCTGCTGCACCGCTTGCTACTGCCAAAGCCGCTGAGCCTCCCTCTAATGCAGCAATTCTTTTCTCAAATACTTCCTGGGTTGAGTTAGTAAGTCTTCCATAAATATTACCTGCATCTGCAAGCCCAAATCTGTCAGCTGCATGCTGTGAATTTCTGAAAACATATGAAGTGGTCTGATAGATAGGTACTGCTCTTGAATCGGTTGCCGGATCCGGCTGTTCCTGTCCTACGTGTAACTGTAATGTTTCAAATTTGTAATTTCCCATGTTTTTATCCTCCGTTTATCATTATCTTATTCTTTATTTCTTCAACTTATTTTACTGTCTCAAACACTTTACTTGCCTTCATTAACTAATGTCTTCTCTAACAACTCTTAAGTTATTTTGTTTTTGACAGCTTTTAAGATATTTCACTGTTAGTATCTCTTAAGTCGTTTCACTTTTCTTACGCAAATTTTATACTCTCTTTTTATTCCTGAGTATTAAAAAGAGCTGTAGATAAGTATCTGTCACCTGAATCAGGAAGCAAGGCAACTATTACTTTTCCGGCATTTTCAGGTCTCTTGGCAAGAATACTTGCTGCTTTTAATGCTGCACCCGATGAAATACCAACAAGAATACCTTCTGTTAATGCAAATGCTCTTCCTTCTGCAAATGCATCTTCATTTTCAATTGTAATAACTTCATCGTAAATATTAGTATTAAGTGTTGCAGGAACAAAACCTGCACCAATACCCTGAATCTTGTGTGCACCAGGTGTTCCCTTTGTAAGTACAGGGCTTCCAGCAGGCTCAACTGCTACAACCTTTACATTAGGGTTCTGTGATTTTAAATATTCACCAACACCTGTAACAGTACCACCTGTACCAACACCAGCAACAAAGATATCAACTTTACCATCTGTCTGCTTCCAGATTTCAGGACCTGTAGTTTCTCTGTGTACTTTAGGATTGGCAGGATTTACAAACTGACCAAGAATAACAGAGCCTTCAATTTCTTTATTTAATTCCTCAGCTTTGGCAATTGCACCCTTCATGCCCTTTGCACCTTCTGTGAGAACAAGTTTTGCACCATATGCCTTTAAAAGGTTTCTTCTTTCAACTGACATTGTATCAGGAAGTGTAAGAATTGCTTTGTATCCCTTTGCAGTTGCTATCGCTGCAAGTCCTATTCCTGTATTTCCGCTTGTGGGCTCAATGATTGTTGCTCCGGCTTTAAGCTTTCCGCTCTTCTCTGCGTCCTCTATCATTGCAAGTGCAATTCTGTCTTTTACTGAACCTGCAGGATTAAGATATTCAAGTTTTGTTAAGATTGTAGCATTCTCAGCTTTAGCATGCTTTGAGTATCTTGAAGCCTCAAGTAATGGTGTATTTCCTACTAACTCTAATGAACTCTTTTTAATGTCTGCCATAACAATTCCTCACTTTCGATATGTATTTACTCTTTACTTTTCATTACC
Organism: Lachnospiraceae bacterium; assembly: GCA_024403335.1. Taxonomy (GTDB): domain Bacteria; phylum Bacillota; class Clostridia; order Lachnospirales; family Lachnospiraceae; genus JAKSSA01. The sequence goes on along the minus strand of JAKSSA010000012.1, from coordinate 9,705 downwards.
TACTATTTATATAGGTTTTGTATGTTGATTGCATTATAATACTGTCAAAATAACTTGTCAACACTTTTTTTATTGAAAACCTACTATTTCTATAGTATAATAGGGTTATGGAAGAAAATGCCTGAAATTGGAGGAATTGAATATGAAAATATCAACACGCGGCAGATATTCTTTAAGAATGATGATAGATCTTGCTCAACATTACAACACAGGTTATGTTACGCTAAAAGACATTTCAGAAAGACAGAATATATCAAAAAAATATTTGGAACAAATAATTCCGTTCCTTAACAGGAGTAACCTGCTTATTGCAAATAAAGGGCATATGGGTGGTTATAAGCTTGGCAAGGCGCCTTCCCAGATAACAGTTAGAGACATTCTTGAAAGTGCCGAAGGCAGCCTTACGCCTGTAAGCTGTATGGACAACAACCCTAATCTTTGCGAAAAATGCGCAGAATGCCTCACCTTGCCCATTTATCAGGGACTTTATGATGTTGTTATAAAATATTTTGACAGTATTACTTTAGAGGATATTATCTCAAGACAAGTAACTGATTTCACATATAACATATAACATATAACATATAACATATAACATGTAACATATTGTATATGTTCCATAATACATATATGTTCAATAATATATAGTGTGTAATTCCACAAAAGACAGTATGTGTTTCAAGCTTCATTCCCTGACTATAAGCTCATTTATTTTATCAATATCCTGCTTTACCATTCTGTACTGAACTATTCCCATTATTAAAAATGACATAGCATAGCCTGAAAGAGTACAGATTAAAGGAACCGGATACCTGTGCAGTTCCCATAAATGTAAGGTAACAAATGCCAAAATAATACCCGTTAAGCAAAAATACAATAAATACTGAAGCAAAAAGCCAAGCCTGTTAATCTCAAATACAAAGGTCATGGTTGCAAATGAAGCGCCAATTACCCCATACAGTAATACATTCGCATATGCCGCCATTACAGGAGTCGTAAATTTTGCAAGAAATTCAGGTGGTATGGAAACAAAGCCCTCAACTGCACCTGCTGCATTTACAAAAAAATCAATCAACAAATTAACCAAAAGCCCCGCAAAGGATGAAATTGCGAAGCTTATACACATGCGCTTTAATATCTCTTTCATCTCTCGTTCCCCTTTACAAGTACTTCTTTAATCTTTACTATATTTCTTCTTGAAGTATAGGTCTCATATCCGTTCTTCATAACAAGCTTAATAGTTCCTGTCATACTCATGTCTAAACATTTTATCATCTTATAATTAACAAGCTCAGACTTTGAAATTCTGACAAAGCAGGCCTTTTCAAGCTCATTTTCAAGCTCGTAAAGCTTTTTTTGAACTGTATACTGCTTATCTGAAGACAAGGCATATACCTTCTGATTCGATGCATACAAAGATATCACCTCGCCCGGGCGTAAATTAACTGTATTGCCGATTTCATCCCTTGCTACTATTTTGCTGTCTAAAAAGCCATGTAGTGTGCTGATTATTTCCCGTACTTCCGAATCCATTTTGTCCTTACAGACATGAAGCTCTAAATCTTTAAAATTTTCATTTATCACTGCCTTTATCTGCATATGCTTACCACCCTGTTTAATAGAGAGATTATAATCCTTCCTATTTAAACTGTAAACAGATTAAGACAAATCCGCCTTCATCTTAGTACTGAAAAGGATAGCGGACAAAGCAAGAAATACTATGGCAACCACTGATGTAACAATAATTGGAAGGCCAAAAGCTTCCATGCTTAAATCAAGGTTAATCACCGAACGAACAGACTTGGTAGCATAGATAAACGGAAAGCATTTGCATACTTTACCGATTACACCGCCAATACCCTCTGCATCAAACCATATTCCACCAATAAAAGAGCCAAGTGAAATGATAACAGAGCAAAGTCCGGGCGCTGAATTTCTGTTAAACAAAGTACCAAAAATCAAGCCGATGGAAATAAACATAACTGAGGAAGGAATTGCAGCTATAATTGCAAGAAGTAACCCTCCAATGTTTAAATCATATCCAACAATAAAGGAAATAATAAGTGCTGCAGCTACAGATACCAAGGACTGCAAAACCCCAATTAAAATCATGGGAAGAATATACCCGTTAGTGAAATTACGGCTTTTCATGGGTGATGCATACAGTCTTACAAGAAAGGAACCATATCTGTCCTGAGAAACGGTTAATGCAGTAAAAAGCATTAAAAAGGTATGACCAAAAACTATAATTCCGCCAAGAAGATTGTCAATTCGGAATATGGTCATGCCAGCTTCCAAAGGAATACTCTGGTTAACAACTGACATAACAATTAACATAACAATGGGAAATACAACACAAAAGATATAACTTAATGTATCTCTTGACATCTCCACAAGATTTCTTTTAGCAAAAGCCAATGTTCTATTCATATAAATCCTCCAATTTACTGCTCTGCAATATTAACAAACACATTTTCAAGCCCTGTCTGTCCTGTCATCTTTTCAAGCTCCTCCAAAGAGCCTTCTGCTTTGATTTTTCCATTAATCATGATAGCAATTCGATCAGACAAGGACTCAGCCTCTTCCATATAATGAGTTGTCAGAATAATAGTCATTGATGACTTAAGTGCCTCAATTTCCTTCCAAAGTTCTCTTCTTGCAAGCACATCAAGGCCTAATGTGGGTTCATCAAGAAATAAAACCTTTGGTCTGCCAATAATTGCCATAGCTATCGAAAGCTTTCGTTTCCATCCTCCGGAAAGAGTTTTTGCCTTCTTATTTCTTACCTCTTTAAGGTGAAACATCTTAATAATCTCTTCCGTTCTTTCCTTACAGTCCTTCTTTTCAAGGTAAAGGCTTGTCATAAACAAAAGATTTTCTTCAACTGTCAAATTCTCTGCAACAGCTGTATCCTGAGTCGAAATACCAACTAATTTCTTAACTTCATCCTTCTCACTTTTAACACTGTGTCCGAATATCTTTGCTTCACCGCCATTTGGCTCTGACAAGCAGGATAACATTCTTATTGTTGTGGTCTTGCCGGCACCATTTACACCAAGTAATGCCAGACATTCACCTTCCTTTACAGAAAAGCTTATGCCATCTACTGCTGTCTTATCCTTGTATCTTTTTGTTAAATCCGCTGCATAAATCGCATCCATATAAATTCCTCCATTTTCCCTGTCTTTGTTCCATTTCTTCTAAAAGATCTAAATCATCTTTTCCTTACTGACATCTTTTCTATCTGATATTTTTTCTTGCTAATGCCACCCTTTGTTCGGCCATAAGTTTATTACAAAACATCATTTTTACCAATAAAACTTACATGAATGGTACTTTTAAGAATATGAACGGCAATTTCTGCAATAAAAAAGCCACCTTTTTGATGTATACCCTCTTTACCGGACATCCGGTAAAAAAGGCACATACAACTAAGGTGACCTCAATTAATCAATCTGCTTTTGTTACTTATTATAGTTTTTTCTTATTATTGTTTTTTATTATTTTTGCTGCTTTGCTTATTTACGCCATTTTGCTTATTTTTTAACTTTTACATTTATTATTAGGCTTTATTTTTTCACAAAATCTTATTTCTTCTCAGTTTTAAGCGCATAAAGATAAAGGAAAAGGATCATAAATGCTTCGCCAAACATACTGATAAAGAAAATAAGATCAAAATTGCCGGTTGCAGGACCAAGTGCTGAAAAAGCAAACATCAAAAATCCAGAAAGGAAAAGGTAAGGTGTTTTCTGCTTAACCCAGACATATACACCTACTGCGATGAGAGGAACTACTGTGCCATAGGACAAAAGTGAGCTGACCTTTGAAGCCCATGCAGGAGTTAAATCCGATGATGCATATCTGACTATAAGCTCTACTGTACGGCTCTCAAGTACAGTTGCAAAACCTTCTGCTATACCCATTACGCTTATTAAAGCTGTTACGCCCCAAACGATTTTCTTAGCAAGTAACATTGTATTTTTTCTGTCAATTGCATAGATGCAGATAGGGAAAAGCAAAGGTATCAAGGCACCATGACTTATAAATCTGAACTGACTTAATCCTTTTAAAAGTGAGGATTCCTGCATAAACTCACCAAAGGAAATAATCAAGGCATCATAGAACAAGCCTACTGTTACCAAAGCTGTGAGCAGAAAAAGCATATTCTTTGTCTTAAGATATTTTCTTATCGTTAAGAAAAGGAAAAGTGCATGAACCACAACAAAAACCCAAAGCATGACAGGCATGCTTAGCTTAAAAAGAAATCTCATAATAATACCTCCCAAATATTATTAAAATTGATTTATATATTACTGCCTTTAAGACATTTTTTATAAGTTATATCAATCGCATATGCGCCCAACGGGGCCGTTAATAAAATCACAAAATTTCTGTTAATGCTAAAACATCACTCATCTTAGTTGCCCAGCTTGTGCAAAAGCGAATAGCTGTTTTTTCTTCAGAAATTACTTCCCAAAAGCTGAAATTAACCTGCTTTGATAATTCTTCCATTCGTTTATTGTCAAGCACTACAATAATCTGGTTTGTAGGTGACTCAACAAGGAAGGTATAACCCTTTTCCTTAAGTGCCTTCTTAAGTACAATTGCAGTATCAATTGCATTCTTTGCAATCTTTTCATACAGATTATCAGTAAACAGCTCGTCAAACTGAAGACCAAGAAGCCAGCCCTTAGCAAGCATTGCACCATGCTGCTTAACCTGTGTAATAAAATGAGCCGGTCTTTTTTCTCCTGCAAAAACAACTGCTTCGCCAAACATTGCGCCAACCTTAGTTCCACCAATGTAAAAAACATCAGCTAATCTTGCAAGATCAGGAAGTGTTACATCATTTTCCTGACATGCCAGGCCATAGCCTAAACGGGCACCATCTACAAAAAGCTGCATGTCATATTTTTTGCATATTCTGCTTATTTCTTCAAGTTCAGCAAGAGAATATAAAGTTCCATATTCTGTAGGCTGTGAAATATAGGTCATACCCGGGTAAATCATGTGCTCATGGTTTCCATCCTTGTAAAATCCTGAAACATAAGCTTCAAGCTCCTTAGGGCAAATTTTTCCGTCATGTGAAGGAATACCAAGTACTTTATGACCTGTAAATTCAACAGCGCCGGCCTCATGGACATTTATGTGACCTGTATTTGCTGAAACAACGCCCTCATAATTCTTAAGACAGGTATCAATTACCGTCTTGTTTGTCTGTGTTCCGCCAACCAGAAAATAAACATCTGCTGTAGGTGCATTACAGGCCTTTCTTATTTTCTCCTGTGCCATGGCACAATATTTGTCCGTTCCGTAACCGGGATTTTTATCAAGTGAAATCTCGGTAAGCTTCTTAAGTATGCTCTCGTGAGCAACTTCGCAATAATCATTAACAAATGAAAGCATTTTTCTCCTCCTGCTAAACATGTAAAACCATACAATTCTAACTAATTTACAATATCTTTTTTACAACTTCTTTTATCAAAATTTTGTCAATTGATTTCTTTTTTACAACTTCTTTCAATCAAAATTTTGTCAATCAACTGGTTCTCTCAATTAAAAAGATGTCAAATCATTAAATATGAAAGCACTTCTGGACCATCTTGTGTTCCCCTAATACAAGCAAGGTCATGTTGCTTGAGAAAACAACTTCCGGCCCGATATTCATATTCATTACGCCATTTTTCTTGGTCGCGAGAATGTTAATACCGTATTTTTTTCTAATTTCAATCTTGCCAACTGTCTGTCCAATCCAATAATCAGGAATATCGACTTCATAAATGGCATGATTTTCGTCAAGCTTTATATAATCAAAAATATGACTTGAAGTATAGCAGGTTGCAACCCATTCCGCCATCTGTTTCTCAGGATATACAACCTCATCTGCTCCATTTTTCAATAAAAACTTAGCCTGAACATCCCTGTTAGCTCTTGAAACCACAAGCTTTCCACCAAGTTCCTTCAGAAGAGAGGTCGTCTCAAGCGAGCTTTGAAAATCTTTTCCAATTGTAACAATACAGACATCAAAATTATTGATTCCAAGTGACTTGAGAAAATCTTCATTCGTACTGTCCCCAATTACCGCATCGTTTACAACAGAGAGCATCTCATTTACACGCTCTTCATTCTTGTCAACTGCCATAACTTCATGTCCGAGTTCTCTTATATTTTTGGCAACTAATCTTCCGAAATTGCCTAATCCTATAACGAGTATTGATTTCATATTCTCCTCCAATCTAACCAACCATTATGTTTTCCACCGGATATTTCGATGTGTAATTATCTCTTCTGGAAAATGCCGCATATATAAGTGTAAGTCCGCCAACGCGTCCCAAAAACATCAATATTATCAAAATTGTCTGTGACAAAATTCCAAGACCTGAAGTGATACCTCTTGTTAATCCAGCCGTTCCAATTGCAGACATGGTTTCAAACAAACACATATCCAATGGCAAATTTTCAACACTACTTATTATAAAGGAACCTGACAAAGATAAAAAGGCATACATAAAAAGAATGGTGGCCGCATTTTTAATTACAGAATCCTCAATTCGTCTTCCAAAAAAATGCACATTATCTCTTTTCATGAAAACTGCAAATACATTTGCACATAAAATTGCAATAGTCGTTGTTTTCATACCACCTGCTGTGGAACCTGGTGAACCACCAACCATCATAAGCATCATGACAACTGCCCTGCCACTGCTGTTCATTTCAGAAAAATCAGCCGTATTAAATCCTGCTGTTCTGGTTGTTACAGACTGAAACAAAGCTGCGCAAAATCTGTTTTTCATCGGATAATCTGCGAAATCTGAGAAGAAAAACAGCAAAAAAGGGAATAATATCAGTGCCAAACTTGTCACGATAATAACCTTACTTTGCATTTTATACGCACGAGACTTAAATCTTTTCGTTACTATATCATCCCAGGTTAGAAAGCCTATTCCTCCAATAACTATTAAGAATGTTATAACCAGATTAAGATAAACATCTCCCTGAAATGAAGTAAGTGAAGAAAACTCACCTGTTTTTGAGCCCATGACATCAAAGCCTGCATTGCAAAAGGCTGATATTGAATGAAAAATGCTCATCCATATTCCTTCTGCTCCATATTTTGTGCAAAAAACAGGAAGCAGTAAAAGTGCGCCTATAAGCTCAACAACAAATACAGATACAACAATAAACCTTGTCAGTTTAACAACTCCGCCAAGCTGAGGAACAGATAAGGCATTCTGCATGGTCTGTCTTTGCATTAAAGATATTTTGCCGCCTGCAAGCATAACAATAACCGATGCTACGGTAACTACTCCAAGACCGCCTACCTGGATCAATATCAGAATAACTATCTGACCAAACAACGACCAATAGGTTGCAGTATCCAAAAGCACCAACCCTGTTACACAAACTGCTGAGGTTGAAGTAAACAGTGTTTTATTAAAGGGTGTTACCACTCCTGCTTTTGAAGCAATCGGAAGCATTAAAAGCAATGCCCCAATAAGTATGGTGCCTGCAAAACCCAAAATAATTATCTGAAACGGTGTCAGTTTAAATTTAGTTTTTTTCATATTCAGGTAATTTCTCTCCAATATTTTAGTTATTAAAAGTTACTGTACATATTTTCATTAATGAGCGTTCTCTGAGATAAGTACTCAGCAATATTTCTTCGCTGTGATATTTATTCTCTGTAATATTTATTATATATCAATTTTTAAAATTATATATCACTTTTTTAAAAGGGAAAAACCCTTGCCCATAATCATTACTGCTTCTTTTATCTGTTCCTCTGATAAAGATGAATAATTCATCAAAAACTCATGCTCACTTTTTGGCATATCACCCTGATAATACTCTGATAAAGCGCATATTCTTATTCCTTTTCGCTCCATTTTTCCAACAAACTCCTCATCAGAACAATTAAGATTAAGGTATATGATAAAATGCAAGCCTGCATCGGCCTCTTTTATCTTTGCATGCTGCGCCATTTCACTTTTATTAATTTCTTCAATCAGCAAATCTCTCTGCTTTTTGTAAAAATTGCGCATCCTGTTAATATGCTTTTCAAAGTAGCCTTCACTTATAAATCTTGCAACCGCAAGCTGAATGATGGAAGGCACAGGGCACGAGTAAAACGAAAGCTTTTTATAGTATAAATCCATCAAATGCTTTGGCAAAACCATGTAGCTTATTCTTACAGTATTTGATATCGTCTTTGAAAAAGTATTCATGTAAATTACCTTTTCATTCACATCTATACTTTTAAGCGTAGGAATCATCTTGCCCGTCATTCTGAATTCGCTATCGTAATCATCTTCAATAATATACCTGTCATCCTTTTTCGAAGCCCAGCCAAGCAGTTCATATCTTCTGCTAATAGGTGTAATTTTTCCTGTCGGAAACTGATGAGAAGGCGAGGTACATGCAACCTGCACGCCTTCCCTCTCAAGTTCTGCCACACTTATCCCATCTGAATCTAAGAATATGTGTTTTACCTCCGCGCTACTTGCCTCATATACTTTTGACATTTTAGGAAATCCCGGGTTTTCTACCCCATATACCTTGTCATTTCCCAAAAGCTGCACAATCTGGCCATATAAATATTCTGTACCAGCTCCAACTATTATTTGTTCAAAATCCACATCTAAATCCCTGAATTCCTTTAAATAACCGGCAATCGCCTTTCTTAATACTAAAGCGCCTCCTGAAGGAGTATTTATCAAAAGCTCCTCCTGATAATCAAGAAGACATTCTCTTAATATTTTAGCCCAGACTGTAAACGGAAACTGTTTAATATTCGTTCTGTTGCTTGAAAAATCTGCAACATACCGTTCCTCATCAGAGGTCATGGCCAGATTTTCATGATTAACCACAATCTTCTTTTTCGAAGTAATACTGTTAATATCAGATACAAAAAAGCCCTTCTTTGCAATTGAATAAACATATCCCTCACTAATCAGCTGGTCATAGGCATTTTCCACAGTAATAACGCTTATACCCAGATTTTTTGCAAAGCTTCTCTTTGAAGGAAGCTTCTCTCCGGGCTTTATTTTACGGGATATAATATCATTTTTTATGCATTTATACAAATGTTCGTATAAGGAATCTGACCCTATATCAGCAAAAGAATATGTCAGCATCATACACTTTTTCCTCCAATCTGAGCTTTCTGGATATATTTAATCTGAATATTTTAATATAGTCAGTTTGATTATAATATCTATCCAATAAATTGTCCATTAAATCACAAGAAAGTTACGGATAAAATCAAGGATTTGGAGATTATATATGTAATGTTAGCAAGAAATTGAAGATTAGTTACGGATGAAATCAAGGATTTGGGAATTAGATACGTAATATGAGCAAGAAATTGGAGATTAGTTACGGATGAAATCAAGGATTTGGGAATTATATACGTAATGTTAGCAAGGAAATTACGGATGAAATCAAGGATTTGAAGATTAGATACGTAATGTAAGCAAGGAAATTACGGATGAAATCAAGGATTTGGGAATTAGATACGTAATATGAACAAGAAATTGGAGATTAGTTACGGATGAAATTAAGGATTTGGAAATTAGATACGTAATGTAAGCAAGGAAATTACGGATGAAATCAAGGATTTGAAGATTAGATACGTAATACAAGCAAAGAAATTACGGATGAAATTAAGGATTTGGGAATTATATACGTAATGTAAGCAAGGAAATT
>JAKSSA010000011.1 GCA_024403335.1 Lachnospiraceae bacterium | reverse complement strand
AAGAAGCGGTAATAAAATAAATAGTTATAATATAAAAAAAGTAATGGGTGAATGAAGAAGGTAAAAGAAGAAAAAATAAAAGTCAAAACAATAACATATAAGAAAGTATTGCTTCGTAAGATGAATTTGACCTTACTGTGTTTTCCGTTTGGGGTGTTTCTCTTGTGGCTTGCCAGAAAGAGCGCTTATTTTACGGAATATGTCTATGCACAGCGCATATTCAAGGCTTTTTCTTACGGACTTTCTTTTTTAACAGGCCACCTTCCTTTTTCTTTGGCAGAGTTTCTAACGGCATTAGCTCCAATACTTGTTATTATTAACTTTGCAGTTACAATAATCAGGATAATAAAGAACAAAAAAGAAATTTTTAAACGCTTGCTTTCGTGGTTTTTAGGAATTTTAAGTGCACTTTCTGTGGGATATTTAGTATATGCGCTCGGATGTGGAATGAATTATCACAGATATTCTTTAGAGTATCATCTTGGTTTGGAAGTAACTGAATCATCAAAAGAAGAGCTTTCGGAATTGTGCCTTGATATAGCAAGAGACGCTAGGAAGATAAGAAATGAATTAAACGAAAATGAAAATGGAGTTTTTTCTCTTCCCTTTTCACTTAATGAATATGAGGAAATAGCAAAGCAGGCAATGAAAGCTTTGAGTGTGGAATATCCAATTTTCAAAGGCACCAATGCAACGCCTAAGGCCATGGTTTTCTCTGAGGTTATGTCAAACATTAATTTAACAGGAATATATACCTGCTATACAATGGAAGCAAATTATAATGTAAATGCGGCAGACTTTAAAAAGGGAAGTACAATGTGCCATGAACTTGCACATTTGAGAGGCTTTATTAAGGAAGATGAGGCAAATTACATCTCATATCTTGCATGTATGAAAAGTGAAAGTAAGGAAATGCAATATTCAGGACTTATGATGGCGCTTATCTACGCAGGAAATGCTTTAGCAGAGGTGGATATAGAGGAGTATAGAAAGCTTTGGAGTACATACTCTGATGGTATGATAAGAGATATTTTGGCTAACAATGAATATTGGAAGCAGTACCAGAAGAAAAAGGTATCTCAGGTTTCTGAAAAGGTAAATGATAATTATCTGAAAGCGAATGATGAAGAGGATGGAGTTAAAAGCTACGGCAGAGTGGTAGATTTGCTGTTAGCAGCAAGAAGAAAACAAAGAGCAGGACAATAATTTTGATATAAAACTAATAAATTTAATATATTGGCAATTTATAATTTATTAAACTTACCTGTAGGAGAATTCTTACAGGTTTTTTGTTGTTCTTTGTAATAAAGTAGGTTAATAGCAAATGCGAAAGAGATATAGTGCAAATAAAAACAGGCTTAGTAGCAGATGCGAAAGAGATATAGTGCAAATAAAAGCAGGTTTAATAGCAGATGCGAAAGAGATATAGTGCAAATAAAAGTAGGTTAATAGCAGATGCGAAAGAGACTTAGTGAAAATATGAAAGTTGGTTTAGTAGCAGATGTGCAAGCTATATTTAATTGTAGATTTACAAAAAACTTGGGGAAAAACTTAATTGTAAATTTTTAGGTAAGAATTAATTAGGGGGAAGAAAAGGGGCTATATGGAGAAAGCAAAGAAGGAAAGTAAATTCAGAAAATTTATGGAAACAAGAGGGGCTCTCGCACTTCCGGGTCCTGCCGGAAATTTAGGATCTATTTTGATTCATAACGTTCTTTTAAAGTATTATACGGATGTTTTGGGTGTGGAAGCTAAATACATAGGATGGATTTTGATTATTTACAATATTTGGAATGCAATTAATGATCCATGGTTTGGCGTTTTGATTGATAAAAGAAAATATGATCCTAAAAAAGGAAAATATGTTTATCTTATGAGAGTGACAGCACCGGTTCTTATAATTGCAGTTGCCGGAATGATGTTTGCACAGCCTTCGTGGGGAGAAATACCGATTTTGATTGCCCTTTTGCTGGAACTTGTTATTTTTGATACAGCTTTTACTGTTTATAATATTTCATATAATTCATTTTTCCTTATAGCAGCACCATCAACTGAGGAAAGAGTGCAGACAGAAGTAGTAAGGACATATATTGGCAATGTTTTCGGTTTTTTAGTTACTTTGATTCCGACTTTCCTTTTGGTTGGGCAGATTAACAGAAATCTGATTTATGTTGCATTTGTTATTTCTCTAGTGGCTTCTTCTTTCATGCTTTATCTTGCATTAACAAAGCTTAAAGATAATGAAGCTTATTATGAGAATGTCATTTTTGAAGAGCATTCAGACAGAAAAACGATAATGCGCGAAACCTGGAAGATAATGACTAATAAAACCTTTCTTTTATGGTTTTTGTTTTTAATTACCACACGCGCAACTGTGGGATATTATTTTACTCCGTTTACCTATTACATAGATAAGGTAATAGGAACAGATGGCCTTGGTGCTACTTTGGCAGATGTGGTTCCTGGTGTTTTGATGTTACTTGCCCTTCCTTTTATCAGCAGCATAATAAACAAAAAGGGAAGTAAAACCACTCTTTTGTTAAACTACATACCTACAATTCTGGGATTTGCAATTCTTTGGTTTACAACGAATATTGTTATGACAACAATTGCATATGTGCTGATTGTTTTAAGTTATAATGTAAATCAGACAGCCTGTGTTTCCATAGGTGGTGCTTTGATTGATGAAGATGAAATGATTACGGGAGTTAGAAAAACAGGCTTAATCAACGGCATATTCGCATTTTTTACGACTATTTTAACAAGTTCCCAGGAGTTTGTTTTTACCAATATTTTAAGTGCCTTCAATTATGATGCAAATGCTGTAACAGAGTATGCAAAGCTTGGAATTCGTATTGGCACTGCATTAGTTCCAATAGGCTTCTGTATACTTGGTTTCATCCCACTTTTGTTGTTTCCAATTGGTAAGAAGAGGGAGAAAGAACTTTCAGATTTCTCAAAAAATGCAAGGCGAGGAGAGAATGCATGATTACAAAGAAAATTACTATAAAAGACGGAAAATTTGTTGATAGCTTTGGCAAAAGTGTTTCTTTGCATGGTGTAAACATGGTTTGCAAGGAGAAAGAACGCGGATATATTGGTGAATATGGTGAAGAAGATTTTGCCAAGCTTGAAAAAATGGGTTTTAATGTAGTGCGGTATGGCATTTTCTGGGCTGCAGTCGAACCTAAACCAGGCGAATATGATGATGAATACTTAAAAAAGGTTGATGAAAAGCTGAAAATTGCAGCAGAACATGGGATTTATACCTATCTTGACATGCATCAGGATTTGTTTTCAAGCGAATATGAGGATGGTGCTCCTTTATGGGCAACATTAGCAGGCGGCGAAAAGTATGAGAAAACTCCCCTTTGGAGTGAAGCATATCTGACAAGTGAAGCTGTAAAGAATTGTTTTGATGCTTTTTGGTCAGATGCAAAGATTTGTGCAGATGTGGATGTAAAAAATGATACAAAGACAGATGCAAAAACTTGTGTAGAATTGGATGTGAAAAATGGCACAAAAACAGATGAAATAACTGATTTGGCATTTAAGAAATCATCTGGTGAAAGTGAACTTGCCGGTATTCAGACAAGATTTATAAAAATGTGGCAGCATATTGCCGATTTTTTCAAGGACAAGCCTTATGTAATTGGTTATGACTTTTTTAATGAGCCATTTCCGGGTAAGATATCAGACATGTTTGTATATGAGCTTTTAATGACAATAAAGTCAAAACTTCCAAACGGAGAACAGCTTGGATTTGAAGACATGATGGGAATGTGGATGGAGGATACAGAAAAGCTTAAGCTTCTTGATACATTTAAGGATGAAAGCTCATATGCAGCGATTGTTTCAAATATAGGAGGCATGCTTCGTGAATTTGATAGCAGTATCCTTTCAGCTTTTTATCAGAAGATGAGGGATGCAATTCGTGAAGTCGATGAAGCTGCAATATTATTTTTGGAGGCAAACTATTTTTCGAATGCAGGTATAGAATCAGGAATAGAAGTACCTGAAAATTCAGATGGAGAAAAAGACAGTTTGTGTGCTTACTCTCCGCATGGATATGATCTGCTGGTTGATACAGAAGATTATGGCGCAGAATGCTTGGGAAGACTGAAAGTGATTTTTGATACACATAAAAAGGTTGCTGACAGACTTGGAATTCCGGTTTTAGTTGGTGAATGGGGATGCTTTGTAAAGAAAGATGCTGCAGCTTTAAAGCAGGATAAATTCTTAAGAGAGCTGTATGATGCATATTCATTTTCAGAGACTTATTATTGTTATGAACTGATTTAATTCTATTCTAATCCTGTAATATTGAATTATCCTGAACATCAGATTATAATGCTTATATAGGCGTGGATTATATTTTTCGGCTATATAAGTTTTTTTATTGGGAGATTTTTATGGATTTATATTTTAAGCAGAAAGCTTTTTCGTGGTTTGCATCATATGATGTTTATTATTCAACCGGGAAGACAGCATTTTCAGTAAAGGGCGAATTTTCAATGAGCGGCACAGCTTTTAGAATTTTTGACGATTTGGGAAGTGAAGTAGGCTTGGTAAAGCGTAAAATTCTGGCTTGGAGACCTACCTTTGAAATTTATAAGCACAATTCACATGTTGGAAATATCAGAAAAGAAATTACCTTTTTTAAACCGAGTTTTTCACTTGATATGCATGACTGGCATATGGAGGGAAGCTTCAGTGAATGGAATTACACTGTCTATGATGGAAGCAATCGAAGGATAGCTGATATTAATAAGGAACTTCTTAAAATGACTGATACATATCGCATCGAAAATGTTGAACCTGAAAATGCACTTGAGGTTTTAATGCTTGTTATCGCAATTGATGCAGAAAAGGCAAGCAGGAGCCGATAAACAGGAGCTGAAACGTGCTAAGAATACAGTAATTAAAGATGATGGTGGCTTGATATGTCGACTTATGTTATTTCAGATATTCATGGTGAAATAGACAGATTTCATTCTATTTTGAACTTGATAAATTTTAGCGATAATGACACACTTTATTTTATTGGCGATGCAATCGACAGAGGGCCAGAGGGTGTCGCTATTTTGCAGGAAATAATGAAAACTCCCAACATAAAAATGTTGCTTGGTAATCATGAGCACATGTTTATGCGATATTATGCAGAAGATGTAACAGATATTGAAATTAGAAGATGGAATAAAAATAATAACACTCCTACAAAAAATGCTTATCTTAAATTAACAGAGACAGAGCAGAAGGAACTTATGAGTTTTATCAATTCGCTTCCTACTCATTTCGATATAGAAGTTAATGGACGAAAATTTTATCTGGTTCATGGTTTCCCGGGTGATAATTTACATGACGAGATATGGGGACGTCCTATGAATGGAGAGAAAAATCCATTTGCGGATAAGACACTGATTATAGGGCACACGCCGGTTCTATATCTTATGACTGTGGAAGAAAATCTGGCACGACAAATAATGGACATGACTATAAGTGGAGAGTCAGTGAGAATTCTTTATACAAAGGAATTCATAGATATAGATTGTGGAAGCGGATATCTGGATGTAGAACCAAGACGTCTTGCCTGTCTCAGACTTGAGGATATGAAAGAATTTTATGCATAATTAACGTATGAATATTATGTTTGATTATATTTTATCACAATTTATAGATGATGTTTCCAAGCTTAGTGTCGCTAAGCTGAATTCAGGACATATAAATTCTACTTATCTGGCAGAAAGTAAAAGCGGAAAATATGTCATTCAGTGTATAAATGGGAATGTATTTTCTAATTCAGCAGCAGTAATAAAAAATGCCGTTATCGTAAGCGAACATCTAAAGAAAAAGAATCCGAATAATGTCTTAAATTATCTTAAGGCAAAAAATGGAGATTATTTTTACATTGATGATAATCAGAATTACTGGCGCTGCTATAAATATGTTGAAAATGCTATTACTTATGACTCTGTTGATGATTTGGATATTATCAGGGAAGTGGGAAAGGCATATGGTGAATTTGCAAGAAATCTTTTAGATTTTGATGTAAAAAGGCTTGAACCTACGGTGGAAGGCTTTCATGATACCGAAAAGCGATTTGAGGAGGCAAAGCGCATATTCGATGGGTTAAGCGTGGATAATGAAAACGGGAGCAGTTTTCCGGTATGCTCAAGGGAAACGGATGATTGTGATGTTTTTGCGTTTGAAATAGGAGAAAGTGATAGCAGTGATTTGAAAAAAGAAAGAAATAATGCAGTAGCCAAGGCCTGGAATTTGTTTTCATTATATTTAAAATCAGAGGATGATGCGTGTCAGCTGTGTAAACTGCAGAGAAACGGACAAATTCCATTAAGAGCTACGCATAATGATACAAAACTTAACAATGTTTTGATAGACAGGAAGACCGGAAAACATTCAGCAGTTATTGACCTTGATACGGTAATGCCTGGGCTGATAGCAAATGATTACGGCGATGCAATTCGCTCGATTGCCGGAACCGGTGCAAGAGATGAACATGACTTGAGCAAAGTTAAGTTTGACAAGGAAAAGGCAGAGGCATTTTCAGAAGGATATTTATCAGAAATCGGAAAGTATCTTGAGAGAGAAGAATATAAGTCACTAAAATATGGTTTAATTTCAATGACTTTAGAGCTTGGAATTAGATATCTTACAGATTATGCAGAAGGAAATAAGGTCTTCAAGGTAAGTTATCCGGAAGAAAATTATTATAGGGCAAGAAGATTGCTTAAGTTAGCAAAAGAGATGAAAGAATTAACTTATTTGAACTGAGTTGTAAATTTTTACAACTCGGTTTTTTATTTGGCTGGTATCATGCTTTTCCTTGACTTTTATTTTTTTAAAGTCTAAAATCATTTCAAAAGCATAACATCTTTGGCATATGCCATCTTAATTCTTATTATTCTTAGATATTCATGCTTTTAATCCATAAAAATTTAGAAGCAGGAGTATCATAAGACATAGCTCCTGCAGAAAGGAGAATTTATGTCTTATAATCGCGAATACAAAAGCGATGTTTTTTGTATGTTGCTTGAAGATCCGATGAATGCATTGTCACTTTATAATGCAATTAATGGGTCACATTACACTGAACCTGAAATGGTTGAGATGAAAACTTTGGACGGCGGTGTATCATTGTCGGTTAAAAATGATGCGGCATTTTTAATTGATATGAATTTGAATTTTTATGAACATCAAAGTTCAGTATGCGGGAACATGCCGTTAAGAAATCTTATTTATTTCAAAACGGTAATAGACCAGTATATTAAGGGAAAACATATTTATGGTACTAAAAAGATTATTCTTCCAAGACCGCATTTCATAGTATTTTATAATGGAAAAGAAGGAATGCCTGAATATTATGAGCAAAGATTGTCAGAAGCTTTTGTACCAGGCAATGAAGAACCCCAACTTGAACTGATATGTAAGTTTTACAATATCAATAAGGGGTTTAATGAAAAATTGAAAGTAAATTGCAAATTCCTTGATGATTATATGTTTCTTGTTGATAGAATCAGGGATGAACAAATAAAAAATCAAGGTAAAACGGAAGATGAGATGATGGAAATCATAGAATCAGTCGTTGATTTTTGTATATTGAATAACAAACTGAAAGGTTTTCTAATCAATAGAAGAGAAGAGGTGTTGAAGATGTACAAGTTGGATTTGACATATGAAACGCATGAAAAGTTCTTAAGAGAGGAACTTAGAGAAGAACTCAGACCGAAACTTAGAGAAGAACTCAGACCGGAAGTAAAGGCTGAGGTTATGGAAGAAGTTATGGAAGAAGTAAAGGCTGAGGTTATGAAAGAAGTAAAGGCTGAGGTCAAGGAAAAAGTTAAGGCCGAAGTAAAGGCTGAGGCAATGATGGAGGCTAGGGCTGATATAATACGCAATTTATTAGATCACAAGCTGACGAAAGAACAAATTCTTGAGTTTGGTTATACAAAAGAAGAAATCGATGCTGCAGGTTTTGTTTCTGAAAATTGAAAAGATTCTGTTTTTTGTGCCGCTTTCAAGCGGCATTTTTCTTGAAAAAATCCTTATGTAAAGCATTTTTCTTGAAAAAATCTTTATTGTACTAAATCGTTTGCTGGGGTATAATTGTTAATCAGGCAACCGTAGCAAAATTATCAGCGATAATAAATCTATATATGAATAAAGTGGCATAATTATATGGAAACTAAGATTTTAAAAATAGACAGAAACAAAATAAATGAATCAGACTTTGAAGAGGCAGGAAAGCTTTTGCGAAATGGCGAGCTGGTAGCGTTCCCTACTGAGACTGTATACGGACTTGGCGGAAATGCAATGGATGCAGAGGCTTCGCGGAAGATTTACGCTGCAAAAGGGCGCCCATCGGATAACCCTTTGATTGTACACATTTCGAAGATAGAGGATTTAGAGGAAATTGCAACAGACATTCCGCAAACCGCATATGCGTTAGCAGACAAATTTTGGCCCGGCCCGATGACCTTGATTTTAAAGAAAAAAGAATGCGTGCCCAAAAGTACAACAGGTGGTCTTGATACAGTGGCTGTGCGTATGCCAAGTGATGAAATTGCAAGGACTTTGATTGCTGTTTCTAAAGTTTTTGTAGCAGCACCTTCAGCTAATTTGTCAGGAAGGCCAAGCCCTACTAAAGCAAGTCATGTTATTGAGGATATGAGTGGAAGAATACCTATGATAATAGATGGCGGTTCGTGTTCGATTGGTCTTGAATCATCAATTATTGATTTGACTACGGAAGTCCCGACAATCTTAAGACCGGGATTTATCACATATGCTGATTTTAAGCAGGTTTTGGAAGATACAGAAAAGGATTTTTTGTCAAGAGATGTTCAGAAAACCGAGGTTAAGGTGGCAAAAGCGCCGGGTATGAAGTATAAGCATTATGCGCCTAAGGGCGAACTGACAATTGTTGAAGGAGAGCCCGAAAAGGTAGTTGCTTATATAAATTCAAAAATCGAAGAGCAGAAAAATTCTGATAGTAAGAATATTGATGAGAGTGGTAAAAATATCAAAGTTGCAGTGTTGGCAACTACTGAGAATCACAGTCTTTATAATACTGATTTGATATATGATGTTGGCAGCAGGGCAGATGAAGAAAGTATTGCAAGAGAATTGTTTGCGGCACTCAGACAGTTTGATGACTGGGAGGTTCCTGTGATATTTTCGGAAAGCTTTAATGATAATAAATTGTCTAATGCAATAATGAACAGATTGTTAAAGGCTGCCGGTGGTAAAATTGTTACCGTATGATATAAATAATTCCTTTTAATGAGTAATCTGAATGAGTGATAGCGCAAAATGCCTACGAAAAAAGGAAAGATAGTGTCAAATGAGTTATGAAAAAAGGGAATATGAAGGGGAAAGCATGAATTATTTTTTTATTGATATGGAAAATGTCGGAGGCTCAGGCCTTGGTGATGTAAGAGTTGTGGATATAGGTGACAGCGTGTATTTGCTTTATTCACAGATTTGCAAGGAAATACCTTTGGATGTTGTAATGAAGCTGACAACCGTAAAGGATACGGTTTTTAAGTGTATCAAGGTTGATGTTGGCGGCAAGAATGCTTTGGATTTTCAACTTGCAACTTTTCTTGGCTTTGTAATAGGTGAGAACATTAAAGAGGATGAGCTGAATGCCTTAAACGGTGAACAAAGAAAATATTATATCGTTTCAAAGGATACAGGTTTTGATTATGTTTGCAAATTCTGGCAGAGCAAAGGAATAGATGTGTCAAGAATTCCTAACCTTACAGGCAAGAAGGATGCGGTTAAAAAGCAGGAAACAAAGAAAAAGATTACAGTAAAAGATAATACAAAAAAGACCATAAAACAGGCAGCAGATGAAATAAAAAATGATTTAGTGGCTAAAAATGAAATTGAGATATCAGATACTGTAAAAGATGAAATTGAGAAAACAGAAGTCGCAAAAATCGAGGATGCTGTAGAAAATACTGATAATGTAAATGTCAGCGAGGAAATTACAAAGCCTGAAATTAAGGAAGAAATAATAGCCTCTGAAGTGGTAAAAACAGCTAAAAAGAAGAATAAGTCAGGCAGCAAAAAGAAAACTGAAAAAACAGGCAGTACGAAAAAAACAGGAGAAGCTGAAAAGACTGATAGCGCTGAGAAGACAGAAGGTATAGAATTTTCAGAGAGTGCAGAAAAAATATCAGAAGCTGAAAATGAGGCCGGTATGACAAGCCTGGAGGAATTAAGGAAATATATTCCTGAAACAGAGAACATAGAAGAAATACTCACAGTTTTCAATAAATATAAGACAAAGCAGGGTATACATAATGGCCTTAATTCGGTTTATAAAGATTCAAAGAAATCCGGAGAGATATATAAGCATCTGAAGCCACTTTTTAAAGAGAAGAAAAAGAGTTGATTAATAAAAGAAGAACTGATTAAAAGGAAAAGCTGATATTTTATTAACAGTCTGAATAAAAGCCGTTAAAAAATACAGAAAATTGGAAAAGATGTAGATTAAAATTTTGAAAAGGAGAATTGATATGATAGCACTTGGATGTGATCAGGCAGGCTACGAATTGATGCAGGAGGTTATTAAGCATCTTGAAGAAAGAGGATTAGAGTATAAAAATTTTGGCACATATTCAACTGATGCGGTTGATTATCCAATTTATGGAAAAAAGGTTGCACATGCCATAGCAGATGGGGAATGTGAAAAAGGTATTTTGATTTGCGGAACAGGCATTGGTATAAGCATTGCTGCAAACAAGGTTAAAGGAGTAAGATGTGCTCTTTGCAGCGATTGTTTTTCAGCTGAAGCAACAAGATTACATAACGATGCAAACTGCCTTGCGATGGGCGGAAGAGTTGTAGGAGTCGGACTTGCTTTGAAGATTGTTGATACATTTCTTGACACAAAGTTCAGTAATGCTGAAAGACACATAAGAAGAGTGAATATGCTTGAAGAAGAATAATTAGGTGAAGGCATCTGTATAATATTGCAGATGTCTTTTTTTACAAATAGCTAATAAACCTAAAGTATAATTTGAAAGATTTACTTCAGGTATTGAAAATGGTCAAGCAAGTAAAAACAGGCCTGCTTGATAGGCAAAGTGATAATAGAATTCTATTTGTAAACCCGGATTTAATATAAAGATGCCATTAACCCAGTCATTCTTATGCTCACCTTAATATTGCAAAATGTGGAGTATTATGTTATCATATTTCGAATAGTTTTTATTTCGCCATTTTTTGGTGTGCAATAATATACTTAAGAGTAGAGAGGTACAACTATGGCAAAAGAAGCAATTGATGCTGTAAGAGCAGTTGAAGAAGAGGCTGCAGCATTGATTAAGAGCGCAAATGCTCAAAAAGAAGAAATTCTTAGTAAAGCCAGGGAAGCTGTTGCTGCTAAAAAGCAGGCAATAGCTGAAAAAGCTGCTAAGGATGAAGAAAAGCTTGCTGGCGAACTCGAAAAGAAAAATGCAACAAAGAGCGAGAAAGCAGCTGAAGATGCACAGAAGAAGATTGATGATTTGAAAGCCGCAGCAGATGCTAAGGCAGAAGATGCAATTGCAGTAGTATGTGCAGAGTTAGTGAAGTAGTTTTACAAAAAAGAAAAAATAAAGAAGGAGGAACAGTTTATGGCAGTTTTGCCAATGAAACGCATTAATATTTGTGCGCTAAAGACAAATAGAAAAGCAATATTGGAAGAGCTGCAACGCAAGGGTGTCGTTGAAATCAATGAAGTTAAGCTCGATGAAAACGATGAGACATTTAAAAATGTTGATTTGACAGAGCAGGAAGCTAATTTCACAAAGATTATTAACCAGACTACCAATGCTTTGGAGATACTTGAAAAGTATTCCCATGAGCAAAAGGGTCTTCTTGACAGTCTTAATGGAAGAAAGCCGATGACCATTGAAGAATATAAGGCTTTTGAAGCAGGCAGCGATAATGTTTACAAGAAGGTATTAAAAATTATTGCACTTCAGAAATCGATTCTTGAAAACAGAGCTGAAATTTCCAAAACGGAAGCATTGATTGAAGCATTAGAGCCTTGGAAGAATCTTGATATTTCACCTAACTTCCAGGGAACAAAGTATACAGATGTCTTTATTGGCACCCTGCCCGGAAGTCGTACTGAAGAAGATCTCTATGAGCTTCTTGCAAACTATGCACCTGTGGATGCAAGCATAATATCAGTAATGCAGGATCAGACCTGCGTTTATGTTATGACTACCAAAGCACAGGGCGAAGGCGCTTATGAGACGCTTAGAGCAAATGGTTTTGCAAGACCTTCAGTTTCTGCCAAAACCTCACCTGCAGAACAGCAGACCAAGTTAGAGACACAGATTGAAGCTTTAAATGCTGAAATTGAAACCTTTACCAAGGAAATTGAGGAATATGCGGATGACAGAGAGTCCTTCAAGTTGTTATCTGACTACGAAATCATGCGAAAAGAAAAGTATGCTGTAATAGAAAAGCTTTGCCAGTCAAAGCATGCATTCATTCTTGACGGATATGTTGCAGAATGCAATGCACAGGAAATAAAGAGCACACTTGAAAGTAAGTTTGATATCGAAGTTTTGATAGAAGACCCGAGCCCCGAGGAAGAGCCCCCGATTATATTTAAGAATAATTGGTTTGCAAGTCCTTTGGAAAGCGTTACGGAAAGTTATTCACAACCGGGAAAAGGCGAGTTGGATCCGACATTCTCAATGTCGCTTTTCTACTATGTACTGTTCGGTATCATGTTCTCGGACGCAGGTTACGGTTTAATGCTGACCGTAGCCACAACCATTGTTCTGGCTAAGTTTAAAACAATGGAAGAAGGAATGAAAAAGTTTGTACGCATGTTCCAGTTCTGTGGTATTTCAACCCTTTTCTGGGGTATTGTATTTGGTAGTTACTTTGGTGATATTTTCAAAGTTGTGGCTACTACATTCTTTAATTCCGATTTTAATGTAGAACCTCTCTGGTTCTCAGCAAATGATGACCCTATGAAGATGCTTGTTTTCTCAATGGCACTTGGTGTTGTTCACATCTTCGCAGGTCTTATAATGAAATTCATAAACTGTGTTAAGAATGGACATATTTATGATGGTTTCTGCGATGGTATTCTCTGGATTTTGCTTGTTGGTTCATGCATTCTTATCCTGATGTCAACAGAATTTTTTATGGGAATTATCGGTGGAGGCGACCCTATTTCAGGTGTACTTCCTAAGATCGCAATCGGTGTTGCTTTGGCATCTGCACTTGGTGTTATTTTAACAGCCGGAAGAGAATCAAAGAACCCCGGTAAGAGATTGTTAAAGGGTGCTTACGGATTATATGGTATTACAAGTTATTTGAGCGATATTCTTTCATATTCAAGATTGCTTGCTCTTGGACTTGCAACCGGTGTTATCGGTTCAGTAATCAACTCTATGGGCGCTATGGTTGGCAATAACCTTATCGTTAAGGCAATTTTCTTTATCATTATTTTCTGCATCGGACATGTGCTTAACTTTGCCATCAATATTCTTGGCGCATATGTTCATACAAACCGTTTACAGTATGTTGAATTCTTTGGTAAGTTCTATGACGGCGGTGGCCGCATGTTCGCACCATTTTCAGCTAAGACACAATATTACAAAATAAAGGAGAAATAAATTTATGTCAGAATTAGGATTATTTTTCGCAGTTCTCGGAGCAGTAGGTGCAGCTTTAGTTGCAGGTATTGGTTCAGCAAAGGGCGTTGGTATGGGCGGCCAGGCAGCAGCAGGCGCTTTAACAGAAAACCCTTCACTTTTCGCTAAGGTTCTTATCCTTCAGCTTCTTCCCGGCACACAGGGTATTTATGGTCTTTTGATCGCTTTCATCGCATTATCAAAGATTGGTATCATTGGTAATGGTGCTGTTTCACTTACACTTAACCAGGGTCTTTCATTCCTTGCAGCTTGCTTACCTATGGCAATCGTAGGTTATATTTCAGCTTTACATCAGGCAAAGACATCAGTTGCTTCAATCGCACTTGTATTAAAGAAACCCGAGCAGTTTGGTAAGTCAATGCTTTTCCCTGCAATGGTAGAAACATATGCTATTCTTGCATTGCTTATTTCTATTCTTGCAATTAATGGTATTCTGTAATAGTAAAAAATCGATTGGAGAGATTCTATGACTGGACTGGAAAAAATATTAGAGCAGATTAAGCTTGAAGCTAAAGAAGAGTCCGACAAGATTATCGCAGCAGCCAATGAAGAAGCAGCCGTAATCACTTCAGAAGGTGACAAGGAATGTGCTGCTATTCAGGCATCAATTGATGCAAAGTATGCTTCCATGAAGGAAGTTGCCAAGCAGCGTGGTGATTCTACCGCAGCTTTGACAGAAAGAAAGCTTCTTTTAAAGGCTAAGCAGGAAATTATTGATGATGTTTTTGTTAAAGCACAGAAGCATCTTAATTCACTTGATGTTGCGGATTACTTTGAGTTCCTTGCTAAACTGCTCAATAAGTATGCTTTGAAGGAAAAAGGTGAGATTATTCTTTCTGCAAAGGACAAGAAGCGTATCACAGATGATTTCAAGGCAGAAATTGAGAAACACCAGCTTAAGGTTGCAAAAGAAACCGGTAAGTTTGAAGGTGGTTTCGTTCTGAATTATCAGGACATAGAAGAAAATTGTTCATTCGATGCGATTTTTTCAGCTGAAAAGGAAAATCTTTGCGATAAAATCAGAGAAATGTTGTTTAACTAAGCCATTTGGCAGAAATGAGGAAATATGGCCGAGAACCAATATATTTACGCGGTCGCTCGTATTCGTGCTAAAGAAAATTCGCTTCTTAAACAGCAGACACTCGATCAGCTCATGTCGTGCAAAACAGTTAAGGATTGCACAAACATTTTGACTGATTATGGTTGGGATTGCGAGGACAAGACTCCGGAACAGTTCCTTTCACTTGAACGTGAAAAAACATGGAGTTTGATGCGCGAAATGGTAGAGGATATGTCAGTATTTAACATATTCCTTTATCCGAACGATTTTCATAACTTAAAAGCGGCTATCAAACAGGTTTATTTAGGAAAAGAGATACCGGCAATCTTTATGAAGAATGCTACGGTTGACCCTGTGGTTGTATTGAAAGCCGTAACTGAAAAGGATTTTTCACTGCTCCCTGAAAGCATGAGAGAATGTGCTGATAAGGCATATGATATCTTGTTTAAGACAGGGGACAGTCAGATGATGGATACAGTCGTTGATAAATATTCGCTTGAAGCACTTTACAAATCAGGCAAGGAAAGCAAAAATGAGCTTTTTGCTACATATGCCGAGATGAAGGTAGTTGCAGCAAATATCAACGTGGCAATCCGAAGTGCAAAGACAAAGAAGCCAATTTCATTTTTGAAGGAAGCTTTTGTTGCTTGCGACACACTTGATATAAAGGCTTTGACAGAGGCAAGTTTGGCAGGCTTGGAAAGTATTTATGCTTATCTTGAGAATACTGCTTATCATGATGCCATTCAGGCAATCCGTAAGTCTCCTTCAGCTTTTGAATGCTGGTGTGATAATAAAATGATGGACCTTATCCGTCCGCAAAAGTATAATCCTTTTACAATATCACCTCTTGCAGCCTATGTTCTGGCTCGTGAGAATGAATTGAAATCTGTACGTATTATTCTTTCAGGTAAGCTTAACGGATTACCGGAGGAGGCAATACGGGAAAGAATGAGGGAAATGTATGTATAAGATAGCTGTTTTGGGCGACCGTGATTCAATTTACGGTTTCGCTGCATTAGGTCTTGAAACTTTCCCCGTTTTATCAGATGAGGAAGCAGTTGAAACCCTGAAGAAGATTGCAGAAGATGGTTATGCTGTTATCTATATTACAGAAAACCTTCTTTCAGCTTTGGACAAAGAAGTTGAGAAATACAGGGAGCAGATTCTCCCCGCAATCATTCCGATTCCCGGAGTATCCGGAAATACGGGCGCAGGTATTGCAAATGTGAAGAAGCTTGTTGAACAGGCTGTCGGATCGGATATTATTTTTAATAATTAATGGAGGAATGATATGAGTCAAGGGACAATAAAGAAAGTTGCCGGCCCTCTTGTTATCGCAGAAGGCATGCGTGACGCTAACATGTTCGACGTTGTACGTGTTAGTTCCCAGCGTCTCATTGGAGAGGTAATCGAAATTCACGGTGATCAGGCTTCAATCCAGGTATATGAAGAGACATCAGGTCTCGGACCCGGAGAACCCGTAGTATCAACCGGTGCTCCTTTAAGCGTTGAGTTAGGCCCCGGTCTTATCGGAAGTATTTTCGATGGTATTCAGAGACCGTTGGTTGAAATTATGAATCAGACAGGTTCAAACCTTACACGTGGTGTAGAGGTTCCTTCTTTGAAGAGAGAAACTGTTTGGCATTTTGTACCTGTTTTAAAGAAGGGTGACAAGGTTATCGGTGGCGATATCATTGGTACTGTTCAGGAAACAGCCGTAGTTTTACAGAAGATTATGGTTCCTAACGGATTGGAAGGAACAATCAAGGATATTAAGGAAGGCGATTTCAAGCTTGATGATACAGTATGTACTCTTGAGCTTACAGATGGAACAGAAAAAGCTGTTACCATGCTTCAGAAATGGCCTGTTCGTAAGGGAAGACCATACCAGAAGAAGTTATCACCTGATATGCCGCTTGTAACAGGACAGAGAGTTATCGATACTTTATTCCCTATTGCAAAGGGTGGTGTTGCAGCTGTTCCCGGTCCTTTCGGAAGTGGTAAGACAGTTGTTCAGCATCAGCTTGCTAAGTGGGCAGATGCAGATATCGTTGTTTACATTGGATGCGGTGAACGTGGTAACGAAATGACTGACGTTTTGAACGAATTCCCTGAATTGAAGGATCCTAAGACAGGACATTCTTTGATGGAAAGAACCGTTTTGATTGCAAATACTTCAGATATGCCCGTTGCTGCTCGAGAAGCATCAATTTATGTAGGTATTACAATTGCTGAATATTTCCGCGACATGGGTTATTCAGTAGCTTTGATGGCTGACTCAACCTCACGTTGGGCAGAAGCATTACGTGAAATGTCAGGTCGTCTTGAAGAAATGCCCGGTGAAGAAGGTTATCCTGCATATCTTGGTTCTCGTCTTGCTCAGTTCTATGAACGTGCAGGTAGAGTTATCTCAAATGGTACAGAAGGCAGAGAGGGTGCACTTTCAGTTATCGGCGCTGTATCACCTCCTGGTGGTGATATTTCAGAACCTGTATCACAGGCAACACTCCGTATCGTAAAGGTATTCTGGAGCTTGGATTCATCACTTGCTTACAAGCGTCACTTCCCTGCAATTAACTGGCTGACAAGTTACTCAAACTATGTAAGTAACATGACAAAGTGGTTTAATAAGGAAGCAGGCGGCCCTTGGATGGATGCAAGAGGCAGATTGATGTCTATTCTTTCTGATGAAGCTGCATTGCAGGAAATCGTACAGCTCGTTGGTATGGATGCCCTTTCAGCACCTGACCGTTTAAAGCTTGAAGCCGCACGTTCTATTCGTGAAGACTTCTTACATCAGGATGCTTTCCATGAAGTTGATACATATTCTTCACTTAAAAAGCAGTATAAGATGATGAATCTTGTTCTTGAATTCTATGACATGTCACAGACTGCTTTGAAGGAAGGCGTTAATATTGAAAAGCTTTCAAAGATGGCTGTTCGTGAAAGAATTGGTCGTTATAAGTATATTACTGAAGACAAGCTTGATGACGAATATAAGTCAATTATAGCTGATTTAGCTAAAGAGCTTGAAAATTTAAAGAATGAGGAGGGTTGATAAATGCCGAAGGAATATAAAACTATTCAAGAGGTTGCCGGCCCTCTGATGCTGGTAAAAGGTGTTGAAGGCGTTTGCTACAACGAACTTGCTGAAATCGAACTTTCAAGCGGTGAAAAGAGACGTTGTAAGGTTCTTGAAATTAATGGTAGCGACGCATTGGTTCAGTTATTTGAAAACTCAACCGGTATTAACCTTTCAGATTCTAAGGTTCGTTTCCTTGGAAGAACAATGGAACTTGGTGTTTCTGAAGATATGTTAAGTCGTGTATTCGACGGACTTGGAAGACCTATCGATAATGGCCCTGAAATTCTTCCTGAGAAGAGAATGGATATTAACGGTCTCCCTATGAATCCTGCAGCTCGTAACTACCCTCAGGAATTCATTCAGACAGGTGTTTCTGCAATCGACGGTCTTAATACACTGGTTCGTGGTCAGAAGCTTCCTATCTTCTCAGCTTCAGGTCTTCCTCATGCTGAGCTTGCAGCACAGATTGCTCGTCAGGCTAAGGTTAGAGGAACAAATGAGCAGTTCGCGGTAGTATTTGCTGCGATGGGTATTACTTTCGAAGAAGCAAACTATTTCACAGAATCTTTCCGCGAAACAGGCGCTATTGACAGATCAGTAATGTTTATCAATCTTGCAAATGACCCTGCAGTAGAAAGAATTGCAACACCTCGTATGGCTTTGACCGCAGCTGAATATCTTGCATTTGAAAAGGGCATGCACGTTCTTGTTATCCTTACAGATATTACTAACTATGCTGACTCACTTCGTGAAATTTCAGCAGCACGTAAGGAAGTTCCCGGACGTCGTGGTTATCCCGGTTACATGTATACTGACCTTGCTCAGCTTTATGAGCGTGCCGGACGTAAGAAGGGCTCAAATGGTTCAATCACCATGATTCCTATTCTTACCATGCCTGAAGATGACAAGACACATCCTATCCCTGACTTAACAGGTTACATCACAGAAGGACAGATTATTCTTTCACGTGAACTTCATCGTCAGGGTATTCAGCCTCCTATCGATGTTCTTCCCTCACTTTCACGTTTGAAGGATAAGGGTATTGGTGAAGGTAAGACAAGAGCAGACCATGCTAATACAATGAACCAGCTTTTTGCCGCATATGCGCGTGGTAAGGAAGCTAAGGAATTGATGGTAGTTTTGGGTGAAGCAGCTTTGACAGATATTGATAAGCTTTATGCTGAATTTGCTGACAAGTTCGAGAAGCTTTATGTTTCACAGGGCTTTGAGGCAAACAGAGATATTGAATCTACTCTTGAAATCGGTTGGGAACTTTTGAGAATCTTACCGAGAGCAGAATTGAAGCGTATTAAGGATCAGTTCCTTGATCAGTATTACGAGAAGAAATAAAGGAGAGCAAGATGGCCGGAAAACAGGTGAACCCTACCAGAATGGAGCTCACTCGTTTAAAGAAGAAGCTTGCAACCGCACGCCGCGGACATAAGCTTTTAAAGGATAAACGAGATGAGTTGATGCGTCAGTTCCTCGACATGGTTCGAGAGAATAAGGCATTGAGGGAAAAAGTTGAACAGGGCATTTTACAGGCAAATGGAAATTTTGTCCTTGCCAGAGCTTCAATGGAGAATGAAACTCTTAACGAAGCTTTGATGGCACCCCGCCAGGAGGTAAGCTTAGAGTCATCTACAAGGAACATCATGAGCGTGGATATTCCTGTCTTTGAATATAAGACAAGAACTGCTGATCCTAATGATATATATTGTTATGGTTATGCATCCACCTCAGCAGACTTAGATGATGCGGTTAAATCTCTTGCTGATATTCTTCCTGATATGCTTGAGCTGGCCCAGAAAGAAAAGGCCTGTCAGTTAATGGCTTCTGAAATCGAGAAGACACGCCGTAGAGTTAATGCCTTAGAGCATGTAGTTATTCCTCAGACTCAGTCTCAGATTAAGTATATTGTTATGAAACTTGATGAGAATGAGCGTAGTACCCAGATTCGTTTGATGAAGGTAAAGGATATGATGCTTGAGCAGGCACATCACTACACAGAAAAACAGGTCAATGAATAAGTTGATATTCCCTCCTGAGAAATCAGGGGGGATTTTTACGTCATATAGTAGTTATTTATATAAATTAGTATAAAATAGCCACATCAATAGCCACATCAATAACCACATAAATAAGCACATAAATAACCACAGATACTTCTAACTTAACAATTCTACTAATATGTGCTATAATAAATACTACAAAAAGAATTACTCGAGATTTATTCTCGGAAGGAAGTGCTTATGAAGAAATTTTTTAAATTGCTTGCAGCTGCTTTTACCGCTTTTATAGGTGCTGTACTGTTTTTGGTTTGTCCTAAAAAGTGTACTGATAAGAAATTGAGAAAAATTGTGGCAGGCAGATATTTTGCGCATAGAGGATTGCATACAAAGGATAAAAGTGTTCCTGAAAACTCACTTGAAGCTTTCAGACTTGCAAAAGAGGCAGGATATGGAATCGAGCTTGATATTCAGCTTACAAAGGACGATGAAATCGTAGTATTCCATGACGATGAGCTGAAGAGAGTCTGCAATGTTCCCGGTAAAATTTGGGATTACACTTATGCTGAGCTTCAGGAATTCAGACTTGAAAATACCAATCAGAGAATACCTCTTTTTAAGGATGTACTTGAAGTTGTTGATGGTAAAGTGCCTTTGATTGTTGAGTTAAAAGATGGTATAAAGAATCGTGCCTTATGTGAAAAGGCATATGCGATGCTTAAAGATTATAAAGGTGAATTCTGTGTTGAGTCTTTCCAGCCTTTAATTGTAAGATGGTTCTATTTGTTTGCACCTGAACTTTTAAGAGGTCAGTTAAGTGATGTTCCGGAAGAATTTGAGAAGAAGCTTGGCAAAGTAGTATCTTTTATGCAGGGACATCTTATGTTTAACTTTGTTGGTCATCCTAATTTCGTTGCTTATACGAATGCAGTTTGTAATCCATGTGAAGTGGATTTTGCTACAGTTGCAGCACCAAAATCATTAGAGCTTACCAAAAAGCTTGGTGCAATGCAGGTTGTTTGGACTGTCAGGGATGAAGCAGCTTGTAAATATTATGAGAAAACAAAGGATGCAATAATCTTTGAATATATCAGACCGGCAACACATTTTGCTAAAAAGTAATTATGGATATTTTCAGATAAAGTGATAATGGGGGAGAATAATGGATAAAAGAGTTTTTTTGATAGTATTGGATAGCTTTGGCATAGGAGAGATGCCTGATGCTGCAGATTTTGGTGATGCAGGGAGTAATACCTTGCGTGCTTGTGTTAATACAGGTTTGTTAAGAGTTCCTTTTATGCAGACGCTTGGTTTAACTTCGATTGATAATACTACACAGTTCAAGGATGAGTTAATTCCTGTGGTTGGCTGCTATGGCAGATTAGAGGAAAAATCAAAGGGAAAAGATACAACAACAGGACATTGGGAAATTGCCGGATTGATTTCTGAGAAGGCAATGCCTACTTTCCCTAACGGCTTTCCAAAAGAGCTTCTTGAGGAGCTTGAAAAGAGAACAGGAAGAGGAATACTTTGTAACAAGCCATATTCCGGAACTGATGTTATAAGAGACTATGGCGAGGAGCAGCTTAAGACAGGAAAACTTATTGTTTATACTTCGGCAGACAGCGTTTTACAGATAGCTGCGCATGAGGAACTGATACCGGTTGAAGAGCTCTATAAATATTGTGAAATAGCAAGAGAAATCTGCCAGGGTGACTGGGGTGTCGGACGAGTTATCGCAAGACCTTTTATTGGTGAGCCGGGTAATTTTAAGAGAACCACACGCCGTCACGATTTTTCTTTGGTACCACCTAAGAAAACCATGTGCAATAAATTGCAGGATGCCGGAATTTTTGTTCAGGGTGTTGGTAAGATATATGATATTTTTGCAGGTTCAGGCATTACAGAGACTGTAAGAACTGAAGGAAATGCAGATGGTATAGAGAAGACAATTCAGTTAATGGATACTATAGAAAGCGGTCTTTGCTTTGTGAACTTAGTTGATTTTGATATGCTTTACGGACACAGAAATGATGCAGTAGGATATGCTAACGCACTTAATTATTTTGATGAAAAGCTGCCTGACATAGCAGAGAAGTTAAGACCGGGTGATTTGCTTATGATAACTGCAGATCATGGCTGTGACCCGTCCACTCCCTCTACTGATCATTCAAGGGAATATGTTCCTTTAATGATTTTCGGAGAGCAGACAGTCACAGATGTTAATCTTGGAACCATAAAAGGCTTTGATGTAATCGCAGATACAATTTTGGATTATTTCGGAGTTGAAAAGAATCCTGGTTCTGTACTTGATAAGATTATAGAGCAGTAAATATTATAATATAGTGAACATTTCTTCCTGAGCGATACGGGCTTTAGCAACCACGTCTCGCTCAGATTTTATTATACAGTAAAAGCGTGATTTGTCATCACCAATACAGATAGAATCACCAAGCTCATACCAATAGTAATCAGAGTAAAGGCTGTACTGCATTTTTGGTGAAAGCGAGAATATGGTTTCGTTATTCATCTTAAGCTCAAAACCGTTACAATTATGTGTTAAAACCCCGTCGCCAAGCTCATACAAAGCTTTGAGGTCGCGAAGGCCGTATATTTTTACTTCTTCTTTTATTTCATAAGTGCCGTTTTTTATTTCTTCGCGAACACATTCCCTTTGCCATTTGTACCAGTCAGGAATATGCGAAAACTTCAATTTAGAGCCTCTTAATCTGCCTAATTCTGATAATTCAGCAGTCATGCCACAGCTTTTACAGGTGAAGGAGGTTCCTTTTCCTAAGGTATTTCCCTCGCTTCCGCATTCTGTACATTTGTAAAGAATTCTGTTAAGAAAATCTGCTCTGAAGGCCTCTTTGACATATATTTTTTTCTCATATTGTTCTTTAAAGTTATCAAAATCGAAATATTTGTCTACTTTTGACAGTATTTCATCAGGGCGCATCGATTTGATATCTTCTTTTGACAAAACATAAGTCACATCTGCGCTGACTTCAACATTTCTTATCTGAAGATTATTATAAAGCGGATCTCGTAAAAAAGCCCCATGTGTATTAACTATAACAACAGGTATGTTTAAAAGCTTGATACATTTTCCAATTGACTTAGGAAGAGCAGTAGCTGTTCCATCAAAAGAATATGAGGCCTCCGGATACATTAGTATTGATTGTCTGAGTGTTTTTACGGCATATATCATATGCTTAACCAAAACGGGATCTGATATGAATTTAAGAGTGGGAATACAACCAAGCTTTCGTAATAAAACTTCCTTTCCGACAAAGCCGTCATCGGTTGCAACGATATTAAAACGGCGGTCTTTGAAGAGTTTAAATGCTATCTCTAAATCTATAAAGCTTGAATGATTCATAAGAATTAATGCAGGTTCATCACCTAATTTATCCATATCATGAAAATCGGCATGGAATTTGCACATTTTTAAGTCTTTGCGAGCTATGAATTCAACAAGCTTCTTGAGCAAGTAACTTTGTTTACAAGGATTTTTCTTAGGATATGGTTCGATCTGAAGAAATTTTTCATAATCTGTTTTTTTAACTTTGATTTTCACTAAAGCCTCCCAATGTCAATAATCAAATCGTCGTTAATATAATAAAAAAAGGTCCGATAATCATCGAACCTCTTGACTGCGGGAAATGGGACTTGAACCCACACGGCGGTTGCCACATGATCCTTAGTCATGCCTGTCTGCCAATTCCAGCATCCCCGCATTGCCTGTTTTTCAGGACGGTTAAAAGTATATAACATACTTAATGATTTGTAAAGTCTTTTTTTCACTTTTTTTGACTTTTACAAGTGAATTTTATAAGTGTCTGACTTTTACAAGTGACCTGAATTTACAAGTACCTTGAATTTAACAAGTGACCTTTTTTGACTTTTAACAAATCTATGCAGACGAAGGGACTTGAACCCTCACCCACGTACATGGACATGAACCTGAATCATGCGCGTATACCAATTCCGCCACGTCTGCGTGCGAATGATATGATACAAGATTTGAAGTTTATTGTCAAGAATAACAACTTACTTTGTACTATGATTTGGCTTGCTGCTATGCTATAATATCGATATTGGATAGAAAAGTGCCGATATATATTATATAGTATCTGAAACAGGGCATTATCCGAATAAAGAGGAAGATTTATGAACAAAAAGTTTTTAAAAACAGCATATTCCATATTGTTTACATTTGCGATTATCTTTATATCATTTTTTGCATCGGGAAGTAATGATGCTAAGGCAGCAAAGAATGCAGCTGATGTAATAGGGCTTTCTGCGACTTATATGGGAAAGTCTGTTGCAGTTGGAAAGCAGGTTAATCCAAGCGATGTTATGGTACTTGCAGTTTATAAAGACGGCTCAACAGAAAGAATTACACAGAATTTGGTATTTCCTGATCTTACAATAAACTATGAAGGCTCTAATCTTTTCATGGTAGTATATGCCGGACATGTTGCACAGTTTGAAGTAATTGGTAAAGAACTTGCTTTTATTGATGGTGAATATATTGGACCTGAGATAAGTGTAGGATATCAGTATTCAAGAACAGATATCAAAGTTAAGGCACATTATAGTGATGGAGATGTTGAGGCTATATCAGATTTTAATGTATCTACTATGACTGTTGTAGTGCCAGGCACTAATCTGATTATTGTAACTTATGCAAACAAAACCTGTTTGGTTGAAGTTCCCGGTAAGGCAACAAATATATTGCTTTATATTACAGTAAGTTATACAGGAAATGATCTGGTTGTGGGAACAGCACCTAATAAGACAGATTTGAGGGTAAAAGGTTATTATCTTGATGGCACAGAGAAGGATTTGACAAGTTATAACTTAATTCCTGCCACAGCAGAAAATGAGGGTTTTAATGACTTTGTTGTTTCTGTAGGTGAAGTAAATCAGAGAATATCCATATATGCACGATATAAGAGAATGACTTCAATATCCGTAGAATATTTAGGCCCTGATATTGTAGTTGGCAAAACTGTTAATAAGGATGACTTTGATGTAATAGCTACATATAATGATGGAACTCAGGGAAGTGTAAAGAATTTTGAATTGTCACAGTCTTTGATTTATGACGAAGGTGATAACTGGCTGACTGTGTATGTGGATCAGTATCAGGCAATTGTTTTGGTGCAGGGTGTTACAGTAGAAACTGCTGATTACTCAAATTCAAAAAAGATATCCTTTTTAAGCGGAGAATATGCCACAGAAATAACTATTGCGATGCCACTTAGAATGGAGTCTAAGGATATAGATATAGTAAAGATTGGCAACGGCGTAATAAAGAAGGTAGTCAATCGAATATCAAAAACAAAGAAGTATATGGCGTTTGAAGTTGTATTGGAAAATGATGAATGGATGACAAAGTTTCCAATTACAGTAAAGGCAACATTACCACAAGGTTTTGACATGAATAAGTTCAGCGTATATTATACGCCTAACAGAAAGACAATAATGGCAAGACTTAATGGCGAATATGTAGACATGCGAGATTATAGTTATGAGTTTAAAATATATGCTCCAGGCACCTACGTATTCTTAGAAGAAAGTAATGAAGTGCCTGTAACTGAGATTCAGACCATGACTCCGGAAGTTAAAGTTAAAATTAACAGATATTTTAAGCTTGATACTCTTGTTCTTCCGTTAGATGCTGTTAACAAAGAACTGAATTTCAGGTCAACGAACGAACAGGTAGCGACGGTGTCTGCAACCGGCCAGATAAAAGGAATATCAAAAGGCGAATGCTCTATTGTAGTGCAGGCCACAGATGGAAGTGGTGTGACTTTAGTAATTCCTTGTACTGTAACTGAAAAGTAATATAGGATATTAACGCCAAAAGGCGTAGAGAACGGGTATAAATGGAAATTAATTCATCATTTAACAATTATAACGACGAAGATGTATTTGACTTGAGAAGTCCTTTGGCGAACAGAATGCGCCCAAGGACAATTGATGAGTACTTTGGTCAGACTCATCTTTTGTCAAAAGGTCAGGTCTTACGAAACATGCTTGACAGGGATAATATCTCTTCAATGATTTTTTGGGGACCTCCTGGGGTTGGAAAGACAACTTTAGCAAAGATTATTGCCAATCAGACAAAATCTTCTTTTATAAACTTTAGTGCTGTGCAAAGCGGTATTAAGGAGATAAAAGAGGTAATGCAAAGGGCAGGGGATCAGGCAAGATTGGGCATCAGAACCATTGTATTTGTCGACGAAATTCATCGTTTTAATAAAGCACAGCAGGATGCTTTTTTGCCTTATGTTGAAAATGGAAGTATCATACTTATCGGTGCTACAACAGAGAATCCTTCCTTTGAAATAAACTCCGCTTTGCTTTCAAGATGTAAGGTGTTTGTTTTAAAAGCCCTTGACAAAAAGGATATGTTTAAGCTTTTGAAACGCACTATGAGTGATGAGCGTGGTTTTGGCAGAATGGATGTGGAAATCGATGATTCTGATTTGGAACTGATTGCAGCTTTTTCAGACGGAGATGCAAGAACAGCTTTGAATACTCTTGATATGTCTGTAAATAATGCCAAGCTTACAAAAGAAGGCACACTTAAGGTAGACAGAGCAATTATAGAACAGTGCATGGGAAAAAGAGCATTGCTTTATGATAAGAATGGAGAAGAACATTATAATCTGATTTCTGCGCTTCATAAATCCATGCGAAACAGTGATGCAGATGCAGCTGTTTATTGGTTAGCAAGAATGTTAGAGGCCGGAGAGGACCCGCTTTATATAGCCAGACGCGTAGTTCGTTTTGCAAGCGAGGATGTCGGGTTAGCAGATCCTTCCTGTCTTCAGCTTGCTTTAGCAGCTTATCAGGCCTGCCATTATATAGGAATGCCAGAATGCAGTGTGCATTTAACTGAGGCAGTAATATATCTTTCATTAGCGCCTAAATCCAATAAGATGGAGGTTGCATATTTTAAGGCAAGGGATGATGCACGTGTCATGCTTTCAGAACCTGTGCCAATGAATATTCGCAATGCGCCGACAAAGCTTATGAAGGACCTTGGATACGGAGACGGTTATATCTATGCGCATGATACTGAAGAAAAAATAGCTAAGATGACCTGCCTTCCTGAAAGTATTAAGGATCATACTTATTATGAGCCCACAGAATTCGGATTTGAAGCCAGGATGAAAGAAAGATATGAGCAAAAAAAGAAATTCCTGAGAGGGGATAAATAATGCGAAAAGTAGCATTGATAACAGGTTCGTCTCAAGGTATTGGACGCGAAATTGCAAAATGTTTTGCAAAGGAATATGACGTTGTACTTCATGGTTTCTCTCACAAAGAGGAACTTTTTGCACTGCGCGAAGAATTACTGCTTGAAGGCTGTGATGTTCTCGCTTTTGCAGGCGATATTGGCGATGAAAAATTTGTTAAATCTATGTTTAACGAAATAAAAATGCGCTTTGGACGATTGGATGTGTGC
Source organism: Lachnospiraceae bacterium (assembly GCA_024403335.1). Taxonomy (GTDB): domain Bacteria; phylum Bacillota; class Clostridia; order Lachnospirales; family Lachnospiraceae; genus JAKSSA01. The sequence continues at coordinate 17,461 of JAKSSA010000011.1, read as the reverse complement.
GTTAATAACGCAGGAATCGCACTTGTTAAGCTTTTAAGAGATACAAAAACAGATGAATGGAATAAAGTTATAAATACTAACTTAACCTCTGTTTTTTTATGCTCTAAAGAAGCTATTGAGCTCATGCTCCCGCGAAAAGAAGGCTCAATAATTAACATTTCATCAATTTGGGGAAATGTTGGTGCTTCTTGCGAGGTGGCATATTCAGCAAGTAAGGGAGGCGTTAATTCCTTTACGAAAGCTTTAGCTAAGGAAATGGCTCCTTCGAATATTTCAGTAAATGCCATAGCTTGTGGCGTGATTGATACAAAGATGAACTCAAATTTGTCAGAGGAAGAAAAGAACGAGCTTGCAGAAGAAATTCCTGCAGGAAGATTTGCATCTCCAAAGGAGGTTGCATTACTTGCTTATTCAATGGCAAAGCAAAGTGGTTATTTGACCGGTCAGGTTATTACCTTTGATGGCGGATTTACCTGATTGTTTATACAGGAGTGTGATATGACAGAAAAAACAAGAAAATTTTGGCGCGTAGTTTGGAAATACGCGCTGATTGCATTGGGAACAATGATAATGGCAGTTGCCATAAATACTGTTTTCGAGCCACTTAAACTTGTTACAGGAGGTGTGACAGGTTTTGCTATTGTATTGAAAAGCTGGACAGAGGGCCTTTTTGAAAACGGAATACCTATTTGGTTTACAAACCTTGCAATCAACCTGCCACTTTTTGCCTTAGCATGGTTTTTTAAAGGGAAGGAATATGTTACAAAGACCTTATGGGCTACAGTTCTTTTGTCAGGCTGGATATATATAATTCCTGAATTTGCCATATTCGAAGATTATTTTCAGGGAATGTTTTTTGGGGGAGTTCTGTCAGGAATCGGTATCGGACTTGTTTTGCTTGCAGGCTCAACAACAGGTGGTACAGATATGATTGCCGATTTGATTAATATCAAAATCAAGTGGGTATCATTACCGGTGATTTTATTTGTGCTTGATGGTGCAATTGTGCTTTGCGGTGCTCTGACTTTTGGACTTGATAAATCAATATATGCAATTTTGGTTGTATATTTGGTTTCTAAGCTTTCAGATGCCATTTTGGATGGTCTTAAAACCGCAAGAGCTGTTTATATTATTTCAGATAAGTATGATGATATTTCTAAGGAAATATTGCTTAAAATGGACAGAGGTGTCACCTCCTTTGCAGGTACGGGCATGTATACAGGAAAAGATAAAAGCATTCTACTTTGTGTTGTTGCGAAAAAACAGCTCCCGTATATTAAGGACATAATCAGAAATCATGACAGAGAGGCTTTTGTTATTATTACAGATGCAAGAGAAGTACATGGTGAGGGTTTTGTTACAGGTGAGGTGGTTCCACAACCTGATAAGCTTGTAGCAAGAGTAGTTGGCAGAGAACAGTAATTTATATTATTAAACAGGAGTTAGGATGGTTTTTACAGATATTGTTATTTTTATAATATTTGCTATATTTTTAATCGCCATTTCTGTATGTGACATAAAAAATCATAAGATTCCACGTATAACCATCTGGGCTGGTTTGGTGCTTTATTTTATAAATTTCCTTTTTACCAAAGTAGCTTATGATGCTTATGAATTGCCATATAAAGCGTCTACAAGTGAATTGCCCTACAACACTCCTGCATATCTTACAGAGTTTTTTATTTATACACTTTTACTGATTGCTTTGTTATTTATAACAGCTTATAGCAAGGCACTTTCTGGAATTGGTTTTGGTGATATAAAGCTTGTATATGTGCTGCTTATAAATTTCAGACTTAAACAGACACTTCGTTTTGTTTTCATAGGTGGTGTCATATTGCTTGCTAAAGAATTGATTTGTTTTTTACTCAAAAAAGCCGGCTTAAAAGAGAATAATTTAGAAGACAATAATTTGGGAGAAATCAATTTGAAAGAAAACAATTTAGAAAAAAGTGATTCAAAAGAAAACAATTTGGGAGAAAGCAATTTAACTAAGCGAATTCCACTTGCTCCTTATCTGACTTTGGGATTTATTATTTCACAAATCTTTGCATTATTGAATATAATTTAGACACAATTTCCTTTTAACATATTGTTATTCAAAGGAAAGCAAACAGCGCTATTTGCCGCAGAAGTTTATTCCTCTGCGGTTTTATTATTCTTATAACTGATTGAATATAAAGCGCCAATATGATATACTTATTATTTAAGAAAAAGTAAGTTGGAGGGGCGTATGAAGGGTATTATTCTTGCAGGCGGCAGCGGTACAAGGCTGTATCCTATGACCAGTGTGATAAGTAAGCAGCTCATGCCGGTTTATGATAAACCAATGATTTTTTACCCCTTGTCAACACTGATGCTTTCTGATATTCGCGATATTCTTATAATAGCTACGCCAGAGGACGAAGAGAATTTTAAAAGACTGCTTGGGGATGGCAGTAGTTTTGGCATTAAGCTTTCATATGCCATTCAGCCAAAGCCAAATGGACTTTCAGAAGCTTTTCTGATTGGTGAAGAATTTATCGGTGATGATGCAGTTGCAATGTGCTTAGGCGATAATATTTTCTTTGGCGAAGGTTTTGAAAACACTTTGATGCAAGCTCGAAGAAATGCAGAAGAAGGAAAGGCTACAATTTTTGGATATTATGTGAATGAGCCCGGAAGATTTGGGGTAGTTGAATTTGACAAAGAAGGAAAAGCTGTCTCAATAGAGGAGAAGCCTTCTGAGCCTAAATCGAATTATTGTGTTACAGGGTTGTATTTTTACCCTGCAAAGGTGGTTGAATATGCCAAAACCTTAAAACCATCAAATCGCAATGAACTTGAAATAACAGATTTGAATAATATTTATTTGAAGAATGATAAAATGGAAGTGGTTTTACTCGGAAGAAGCTTTGCATGGCTTGATTCGGGAACAACGGATTCATTACTTGAAGCATCAAGCTTTATTCAGACAATACAAAAACGTCAGTCAAGAGTTGTGTCGTCTCCTGATGAAATAGCATTTACAAAAGGATGGATTTCAGAGGAAAAGCTTGAAAGGATTGTTGAAAAGTATGGCAATTCCTCGTATGGCAACTGTTTGAAAAAAGTACTTGAGGATCATAAAAAATATGTGGAAAAGAGGATTTGATTAGGTTGTCAGAGCATAACTTATTCAGATTTAACAATTGGGGGGAATTATGAAAAAATATTTAGTAACCGGTGGCGCAGGTTTTATCGGATCGAATTTCATATATTACATGTTAAAAGCACATGAAGATGCAGAAATTATCTGTGTTGATAAGCTTACCTATGCCGGTAATCTGTATAATCTCGAAGGTGCTTTTAAGTCAGGCAGAGTTAAGTTTTATAAAACTGATATATGTGACAGGGAAAACATCTTTAAGCTTTTTGAAGTTGAAAGACCGAATTATGTTGTGAATTTTGCTGCAGAAAGTCATGTGGACAGAAGTATTAATGATCCGGGCATTTTTGTTAAGACAAATGTACTTGGTACACAGGTTTTGCTTGATGCAGCATGCAAATATGGAGTTGAGTTGTTCCATCAGGTAGGCACAGACGAGGTTTATGGTGATTTGCCGTTAGATCGCCCTGATTTGTTTTTTACTGAAACCACACCACTTCATACAAGCTCACCTTACAGTGCAAGTAAAGCAGGGGCTGACTTGCTTGTAATGGCATATGCAAGAACCTTTAAGCAGCCAGTTACAATAAGCCGCTGTTCTAACAATTACGGACCTTACCAGTTCCCTGAGAAAATGATTCCTTTGATGATATCAAACTGTTCACAAAACAAAAAGCTTCCGGTTTATGGTGATGGAATGAATGTCAGAGACTGGCTTTATGTAGAAGATCACTGCAGGGCTATTGATCTTATTATCCAAAATGGCAGAAGAGGCGAGGTATATAATATTGGCGGTCATAATGAAATGCATAACATTGATATCGTTAAGATCATCTGTGACACACTTGGAAAGAGCTATGATTTGATTGAATATGTGCCTGACAGAAAAGGACACGATTTGAGATATGCAATTGATCCTGCAAAGATTAGAACTGAGCTTGGTTGGGAAAGTTTGACCATGTTTAAATCAGGAATTAAGAAAACTATTGAATGGTATGTTGAGAACAAAAAGTGGCTTGAAAACATATTGAATGGAAATTACCAGAACTATAATGAGGATTGTCAAAGCTATTTAAACAAATGTAAGGAGATGTAATGGGCGAACTTAATGTTATAAAAAATCCAGATGGCATAGAAGGTCTTAGAGTTATTACACCAAAGGTTTTTGGAGATGAAAGAGGATATTTTCTTGAGACCTTCAGTGAGAGGGATTTGAAGGAGCAGGCCGGAATAGATGTCCATTTTGTTCAGGATAATCAAAGCAGGTCAAAGCAGGGAGTGCTTAGAGGAATGCATTTTCAAAAACAATATCCTCAGGCAAAGCTTTTAAGAGTAACAGAGGGTGAAGTCTTCGATGTGGCTGTTGATTTGCGAAAAGGCTCTGCGACCTATGGAAAGGTGTATTCGGTTGTTTTATCATCTGATAATTTCCGTCAGTTTTTTATACCTGCCGGATTTGCACATGGCATACTTGTGACTTCAGAATATGCGATTCTTCATTACAAGTGTACAGATTATTATCATCCAGAGGATGAAGGTGGATTGAAGTGGGATGACGAAACAGTTAATATTCCCTGGCCTTTGGAAAAAGTAGGAGGAAGGGAAAAGGTTGTTCTTTCTTTAAAAGATAAAAGTAATTATACGTTGCAGGAAATTATGAAGCTTCAGTCAGAAGGAAAGCTTAATTTCTAACAGGATTTATTTAAGGGGTGAGAGAATGAATTTAGCAACGCCGGTAATTTTGGTTGTTGATGATAATGATATCAACAGAATGATTATTAGTCAGATAATTCAGAAAATAGGCTTTGTGCCTGAAGAATATGACTGCGGAGAGGCTTCGATTGAAAGAGTTGAGGCTGGAAAAAGAGGCGAGAAGCAATCAGTCAATCTTATTATAATGGATTATCTTATGCCTTCTATGAATGGAGATGTTGCAACCTCTGTTATTCGTTCAATGGAGCTTGATGTACAGCCAGCGATTATTGGCTTTACGGGTGCTAATTCCGATGAGAAGGAGCTTTTGCTGAATTCAGGCATGGATACGGTTTTGTTTAAGCCTGTAAGCTATGAAACTCTTGAAAAAACCTTACATGAATATTTACCGCAATATTTCTTTGAAAACAGTATAAAGAGTACCGAGGTTGAAAAAACCATGCAGATTCTTCATGATGTAACCTCTGAAGAAGAGACGATACATGCTGTAAAGGAGAGTGCTTTTTCCTTTAATGAGGCGCAAAAACTGCTATTTGATACTCTTTCTTCAAGTGGCTTGGAGATGAACATTGAAGAAGGCTTGAAGCTTTGCCTTGGCAAGACAGATAATTTTGTTAAGGTGCTTCGTTCAACTTTGAAATCTTTTGAAGACTTTTCTTCACAAATGCTAAACTGTGATAATTCCCATGAAGATTACAGAAGGTGTGTGCATAGTCTTAAAAGTCTTTTTAACAATATTGGTGCATTGGAAATTGCAGGAAAATTTGCCATGACCGAAGATTATGTTAAAACAAACATGCAATTACCTGACTTTGATACACAAGAGGAACTGATTGCAATACTTGATGCATATTCAACACTTTTCAGAAAAGCTTTCGTGCTTTATGACAATGAAAATGAAGGAATTGGCAATGAAGACTTTACTGAAATTTCTGAGGAGGAGTTTTTTGATATCAAGTCAGAAATTGTAGAAGGAATTGTTAATTTTATGATTGATGATGCAATGGCTGCTATTACAAGACTTAAAGAGTACTGTAATGCAGGAAGAAAAAAGGTTTTGAAGGAAGCTGCCTGTTTGCTTGATAACTTTGATTATGATGGAGCAAAGCAGAAAATATTGGAGTTATAAAAAATGTCACTTAGAAAGCATTTAATGATTATAGCGGTTGCACTGGCTACACTGCCTGTTATTCTGGCAGTAAGTTTGACTGTTGTTTTTCTTAAAGATGATATTACAAAGCTTGCTTTTGATGCAGGAGTAGATATCTATCATACTTTGTTTTATATATTTATCATATGTGCAAGTGTAATAGTAATAGCAACAATGGGTATAACCAATTGGATTAGAAAGCAGTATATTAAGCCAATAGATACTCTTTTAGAAGCAAGTGAAGAACTTAAAAATGGAAATCTGGCAATAAAAATCGAGGGAAGTACAACTGATGAAATTGGAAAAATCAGTAATAATCTTGAGGAAATGCGTGAAACCTTAAAAAGCCAGATGGAAGAAAAAATCCAATATGAGAGCGATTTAAAGGATTTAATAAGTAATTTTTCGCATGATATTAAGACTCCGTTGACAGCAATAAAGGGTTATTCGGAGGGACTGCTTGATGGAGTTGCAACGACTGAAGAAAAGAAGAACAAGTATCTTAAAACTATCATAACGAAAAGTGATGAAGTTCAGACCTTGCTTGATGAATTATCCATATTCATGAGAGCAGAGAGAAATAAAATACAATTTGAGTTTGAGATGGTGGAAGCAAGGTATTTTTTTGCTGACTGGATGGAAGAAACAGTGACTGATTTGGAGATGCGAGGCGTAAAGTACGATGTGAATAATTGTATTCCTGAAAATTACTATATCAGAGCTGACAGAGAACATTTTGTAAGAGTTTTGAACAATATAATTGAGAATGCCGTCAAATATGGTAAAGGCGACAAGTGGATAGGAATCGATTTAAGAGTTGAAAATGAAGTGCTGAATATTGTTATTGTGGATAATGGTATAGGCATTTCTAAAGAAGACTTACCTCACATATTTGAAAGATTTTACAGAGCAGACCTTTCGCGTGGTACGAAAATAAGTGGTACAGGTTTAGGGCTGGCTATTGCGAAGAAGATAGTTGATGCACATGAAGGTACAATAAGGGCAGAGAGTGAACCTGATATAGGAACAAAAATGATAATAACCATTGGGGGCAAATATGGAAGAAAAAAAGGTTCTCATAGTTGAAGATGAACAGGCAATTGCAGAACTCGAAAGTGACTATCTTGAGATAGATGGAATAGAAAGCGATATTGTAGCAGATGGAAGGATGGCTGTGGATATGGTGAAAAGAAATGCATATTCCTTAGTACTTCTTGATATTATGCTGCCAGGGCTTAACGGTTTTGAGGTTTGCAAAAAAATAAGAGAAATAAAAGATATTCCGATTTTGTTTGTTTCTGCGAGAAAATCTGATGTCGATAAAATAAGAGGACTTGGTCTTGGCGCAGATGATTATATAACCAAACCTTTTTCTCCAAGCGAGCTTGTTGCAAGAGTAAAAGCACATATTAATCGCTATTTGAGACTTAAAGGTGATGCAAAGGATGATCCTGTTAATGATGTGATAGAAATCAGAGGCTTGACCATTGACAAAACTGCGCATAAGGTTTTTGTAAATGGTCAGGAAAAGATATTAACAACAAAGGAATTTGATATTCTCTCTTTCCTTGCACAAAATCCCAACAGAGTATATTCCAAGGAAGACTTGTTTAATAAAATATGGGATATGGATGCAATCGGCGAGGTTGCGACAGTAACGGTTCATATCAAAAAAATCAGGGAAAAAATCGAGAAAAATGAGAAGGAACCTGAATTTATAGAAACTATCTGGGGAGTGGGATATCGCTTTAAAGGTTAGTTAGCAAAACAAGAATTGATAACAAATACATGGAGGAAAAGAGATGGCGATTGAGGTGTTTAATCGTTACGAGAAGAAATATCTGGTAACGGATGAACAGTATAAACAGCTTAGAATGCGCCTGAATGAATTTATGGAAGCAGACGCCTTTTGTAAAGGCGATGGAACATATTCTATTTGGAATTTGTATTATGATACAAAAGATGATTTGCTTATAAGAAGGTCAATTGAGAAACCTTTATATAAAGAAAAACTCAGGTTGCGAAGTTATGGTGCTACAACTTACCATGATAAGGTATTTCTTGAGATAAAGAAAAAATATAATGGCAGAGTAAATAAAAGGCGAACAAAGCTTACTCTTTTGGAAGCTTACGAGTATGCAAATACAAAGCTTAAACCGGAATATAAGCCATATATGAACAAACAGGTGCTTAATGAAATCGATTACATGGTGAATTTTTACGGGCTAAAGCCTAAGGTTTTCATAGCATATGACAGGGTTGCATTGTTTGATAAAAATGACCATGATTTCAGAGTCACTTTTGATAAGAATATAATAGCAAGGCGATACGATTTGGGACTGCATTATGGTGCTTATGGTGATTCTTTGTTAGAAGATGGATATTGGCTTATGGAAGTTAAAATAGCTAATGCGATGCCAATGTATATGACAAAGCTTTTGTCAGAGCTTAAAATAAAGGCAGTATCTTTTTCAAAGTATGGAACAGAATATAAACGCCTTTGTTTAAAAGAATGGAATGAACGGGCTATGTATGAGCCTGATATGATGGAGGAATAAGATGTCTTTTTTAGAGAATTTGTTTAGAGTTGAAGTACAGGCTTCAGATGTTACTTTTTCAGGAGTAATGGGATCAATGGCAGCAGCCTTATTTATGGGTATTTTGATAGCATTGGGTTATATTGTAATTACAGGAAAATCTGAGCGAAGCATAAATTTTCTTATATCAATTATCATTTTACCGGCTATTGTTGCAGTAATTATCATGCTTGTAGGTTCAAATATTGCAGGTGCATTTTCAATTGCAGGTGTATTTACTTTGATTAAGTTCCGTAGTGCGCCTGGTGATGGCAAAGATATTACTTTGATTTTCCTTGCCATGGCAGCAGGACTTTCATGTGCTTTCGGTTATGTTACTTTAGCTTTCACAATGGTTTTGATTCTTCTTGCAGTTTTGACTGTTGTTTACTTAATCGGCCGCAAATTTTTTACAGTTACAGGAAGAACTTTAAAGGTTACAATTCCTGAAGATTTGAATTATGTTGGTGTTTTTGATGATATCTTTGCTAAGTTTTTAAGCAAGTATGAAATAGTTAAGGTTCGCACAACCAATATGGGAACCTTATTTGAATTGACTTATAGAATTGTTGAGAAAAAGGGAATTGATGAAAAAGAATTCATTGATGAAATTCGTACAAAAAATGGCAATTTACAGGTTGCAATTAATTATGTGGAAAAGAATGAATTACAGCTTTAATTAGATGTTTATTGATAATTAAGGGGGAATTTTATGGTTACAGCGATTATCCCTGTTTATAAACCGGGAAAAAGATTTTTTAAATTACTTGGTGCTTTGGCCAAGCAGTCAGTTTGCCCTAAACAGGTCATTGTCATGCTTACAGAGGATAGTGAGTATGATTTGGAAGAAATTAAATCAGGAATTAATGACTATTTTAAGAAAAATCCGTTCATCAGCTTCACTTCTGATAATGAAAAACTGCCATATAAGCTTGAAATTAAACGTGTTGCAAAGTCAGATTTTGATCATGCAGGAACACGTCAGAAGGCTGCTTTGTCAGCTGAGGGTGATTACATGCTTTTCCTGACTCAGGATGTTAAGCTTTATAATGATGAAGTAATTTCAGAACTTCAAAACTGTTTTAGGGATGAAGCTGTGGCAGTTGCATATGCCCGCCAGATAGCTAATGATAATGCAAAGCTTGCTGAACGTTTTACAAGAATCTATAATTATCCGTCAAAGAGTCACACATATTCAAAGAAGGACATTGTAAGGAATGGTATCAGGACTTATTTCTGTTCAGACTGCTGTGCTTTATATCGTCGTGATTATTTCTTTGAAATTGGTGGTTTTGCAGATAAGATTATTTTTGGAGAGGATACTGACTTTGCGGCTCGCGCAATAGAAGAGGATTACTCAATAGCTTATTGCGCAACAGCTAAAGTTTATCATTCTCATAATCTTGATATTACGACAAGCTGCAAGAGAAGTTTTGATATTGGTGTACTTCATGCAGATTTGGCAGATAAGTTTGAAATAAGTAAGACAACAGGGACAGGCAAGAAATATGTTTTGGACACTTTCCACTATCTCTGGGGTCAGCATAATTTTGTAGATGCAATCGATTTTGCTATGGAAAGCGTGTTAAAATATATAAACTATGGCCTTGGTCGTATTTACAAAATTTTACCGGCTGTGGTAATAGATAAACTTACCGGAAACAAAAATTATTGGTTAAAATAAAGCAGGATGGAATACTGATTTGAAAAAAGCAGGTTACGCAATCTATGCATTAATTTACAATTTTGCTTCCCTGTTTGGACAAGCTTCAAACAGGGTGTTTTTTGTTGCTACGCATAACTCTTCTGAAACAGGCAATTGTGGTGCAGTTATCAATGAGTTGGAAAAAAGTGGCGGATATAAAATATTTAAGATGACAAAAGAGGATGAAAATTTTAAAAATCCCTTGAAGCTTTTAAAATTTATGTTTGTCCTTCCTTTTAAAATGGCAGGCTGCAGTACTATTTTTTATGATAAAACCTTTCTGCCTTTGGCATATTTTAAGAGTAGAAAGAAAGTTAAACATTGTATGCTCTGGCATGGAACAGGGGCAATTAAAAAGTTTGGGCTCGATTCAACGAAGGGTTCTTTAAGAAAACTTGAAACCTTGGCAAATTCAAAGCTTGATTATCTTTTTGTAAGTTCTAAAGGATTGATTCCTCTTCATAAAACAGCATTTGGCATAGAAGAAAATAAGATTTTTGTCACCGGGCTTCCTCGTACAGACTGTCTTTTTTCTTTTAAGGAAGCTTTTAAGGAAAATGAGAAAATTAAACCTAGGACGGAAGAATGTATAAAAGTTCTTTATGCGCCTACTTTTAGGGAAAGCAAAGAAGGAAATGAAAAGCTCTTGGAAAAAGCTGTTGAACTTTATGAAAAGATAGCTGAAGGAATGTCAGAGAATATTTCTGAAAGAGCATTTGAGAATATAACAGAAGGAAAATCAGAGAATATAGTTGAAGGAGTATCTGAGGATATAGTTGAAGGAACATCTGATAAAACAGCTGTAAAAAAAACAGTGAAAAAAGTTAAATTTATGGTCAGGCTTCATCCTGCCATTAATGCAAAATATGCGGATTTTTTCAACAATATGAGTCCTGATAAATCTGTCTCAGATTTAGTTTTTGAAGATGCTTCAGCAAAAGATTTAAACGAGGTTTTGAAGGAAACAGATATACTGATAACGGACTATTCCTCCATCTTTTTTGATTTTGCGATACTTAACCGGACAATGTTTTTTTATCCCTTTGACTTAGATTTTTTCACAGAAAAAGAGCGAGGCTTTTATTTTGATTATAAAAACTTTGTTCCGGGAGAAGTGCTGATAGATCCGGATTCCATTGCAGATTATATTATAAGTCATTCCGAAAATCAAAATGCCAAGATAAGTGATTTTATGTCTTTTGCATATAAATATCAGGATTCGGCTTCAGCTAAGAGAGTAGTAAATTTAGTATTTGGCGAGTAAAATTTCGACTTAATAATTAGCGAAGGAAACAAAGTAGAAGTCAGAAGGAAGCAGATAGTAAGAAAGAAGTTATAAAGAGAAGTTATAAAGAGACGTTATAAAGAGCAGATATAAGGTCAGAAAGAAAAGATAAGAATTTGGAAAGAAACAGATAAGAGGTTATCAAGAAACAAAAAGCAGATAAGCAGCAGATAGGTTGCAGGATTATAGTAGTAAAGAAGAAATATAGCAGTAGGGAAGCAGGTTTATGGAAAGTTTTAAGGATTATTATAAAACATTACAAGTGCATTATGATGCAGCTCCGGAAATTATAAAGTCCGCATATAAACGACTTATGATTATGTATCATCCGGATTCACTTGATACTCCGGGTGCAAAGCGTCGCTTTCATGAAATAGAAGAAGCCTTTGAAGTATTAAGCGATGCTGATAAACGCGCAGCATATCATAAGACCTGGCTTGCACATGTTACAAATAATAACGCATATGCAGAAATCGAGGAGCTTAAGCTTAATATATCTGAACCCCGTACAAGTGACGAAGCCTTGTCTAACTTTTATGATGCTTTGATGGCGAAAAGCTATGAGCAGGCTTATAACTGTCTGACAGAATACGACAAGGAAAATATCTCATATTCCGAGTTTGAGGAGTGGAGAGAGGCAATATCTGAGTGCTTTGAGATGGTGGATTATAGCGTTCGTTTTACCAGACGAATTTTGAATGCTAAAATTGGAAGAATTAAGTATAACGAAGTATTTGAATTTGCAATAACTGTAACTGATCTTGATAAAATTAATGGAGAGCGCAAAACAGAAACCATAAAGAAGTATTCTGTGTTTGACGGGGTGACTCATCGCGTGTGTCTTGGCATTAATTCGCTTAGGGAATCGACAATGCGCTACAGATTTCTCGCACGCCAGAAAGCAAAATATGATCCTAAAGCAGTATATGAGCATGCAATTAAAAGAATCGACGAAGCAACAGGTCTTTTAAGCATTTTGGGTTTTGAAGAGGAAGCTTCAAAGGAAATTGCAAGGTATATGCGCTATAACAGACCATTTTCGCTTATGCACATTTCTTTTGATGCAAGAGGTGATAAGTTTGTAGCAGCTTTAGCAAGATTATCTGATATTTTGAAAACTGAACTTAGAATTAATGATATCACAGCCCGTTTTGATAAAAATGAATTTATTGTATTGCTTGCTGAAACAAGGCTTGATGGCGCAGAATTTGTAAAACAAAAATTATTGGCAAGAATGGAAAGAGAGGGCATCTGCTATAAAATAAACATGAAACTTTTGCCCTTTGAGGGATATTCCTGTTTAGATGATGCAATTTCTGAAATAAGCAAGATGAAGTAATAATAAATGAAATAAAGAATGGTTAGATAAAGAAACAGGAATTGGATTAAGAATCAAGCGAAGATAGAATTTGGAAACAGAAAGAAATTCAGATATAAAAAGTAATCAGTAGAAGAAATAAAGTTATAATGAAGTAATAAAAAAGCTCTGAAAACAGAGCTTTTTTATATTTTTGGTATAGATTTAAAAATAAAATCATGTTTTAAGTTTCTCAAAGACCGACTTTTAAACTGTCTAAGAAGAATCTTGCAGGCTGAGACAAATCACTTGATTCATCATATGCAGCTATAATTCTACGTGTAGGCATCTTATCTTTAACAGTAAGAACATACATGTCTTTGTCTTTACGATTATCAATCATGTAATCAGGAACAAAGGCGATACCAAGACCTATCTTTGCAAGGTCAATTAACTGATCATTACTTGCAAGTTCGATAGAAGGAACCAACTCAAGTGATTTCTTAAGGAACTGCTCATGGAGATATTCACTTGTGGTAGAGCGGCTTTCAAGCATTAATAAAGGCAACTTGGAAAGCTCTTTAAAGCCCATTTCCTTATCCACAAATGGGAAGAATTCTTTGTTTGCATAGAAAACATCTTTAAAATCTCTCAGAGCTTCATACTTCATAGTATCATTTATGGCTTCGTTAGGAGAGTTGGTAATTATCAAATCAACCTGTCCGCTTTCAAGTAAATTAGCACACATCTTTGAAGTTCCGTTCATAACCTTTAAACTAATGTCAGGGAACTGCTCGTGGAAGGATTTGAAGAACGGCATGAGGTAGTAACGGCAGATTGTATCGCTGGCACCTACTCGTAATTCAATATCACCTGTTTTTCTTGAAGCAAGAATTTTATTTTCACCTTTAACAATAAGTTTTACAGCAGGCTCAATGTGCTTAAAAAGAATTTCACCTTCTTTTGTAAGCATTACTTTTTTTGTACTTCTGAGGAAAAGCTGTAAATCAAGTCTTTTTTCCAAAGTTTTGATTGACTGGCTGACAGCAGACTGAGAAATGAATAACTCGCTGGCTGCTTCAGAGAAACTTAGAGTTTTGGCAACATGATAGAAAACTTTATAAAGTTCATAATCAATGTCCATATTCATATGTAGCACCTCCGTATTATTTTCTCAAGACCTTACTTATTCATAAATCTAATAAATAGTATAATATAATTGTTGCCATTTGTAAATATTTTTTATCAGGTTATAAGTATTTCACTATAACAATCCTGTGATATATTCAAAAATATGATAAGCAACATCGATTCCTGTGCAGTCAATTGAACTCTTGAAGTGTGGATTGGAATTGACTTCGCATATGATTGGCTCGTTATTTTCGCCAAAAAGTACATCAACCCCGGCAAAGTCTGCTCCTACAGCATGTGCTGCCATAATTGCAAGTTCACACTGCTCTTTGGAAGGTGAATATGCCTTCATTGAACCGCCATTTGAAATGTTTGAACGAAAATCGTTAGGATTATACCTTAACATTGCTGAAATAACCTTATCTCCTACAACATTAATTCTGATATCCTTGCCATATGAGGACTTAACAAGCTCCTGCATTAAAAAATCCTTGTTGTGAACCTTATTGATTATTTCTATTGCTTCATCGTCTGTATTGGCAAGATAAACCTGCCAGCCAAAGGAACCATATGCCTCTTTTATTACCATGGGAAGCCCAAGTATTTCTTTTGCCTTGTAATAAAAATCAACATTGGTATATCCGATGTTTTCAAAGGTTTTGGGTGCAAAAATGGTTCTTGGCTGTTTTATTCCTGCTTGTAAAAGAGCTAAACTAGTAAACTCCTTGTTGTCACAGCACTCAATTGCTTTTGCACTGTTAAAAAGTTTTATACCGGCCATTTCAAGCTGCCTTGCGAGCATGATATCTTTGTCCCAATAGAGAACGAAATCCGGCGCCTCGATTGTGTTTTGAACAGAATGTATTTCTGACATTAAATCTGTTGTTGTCTTAGCGATTAAATCTATGTTAAATTTGCGAGCGTTCGCACTTAATATTTCGTATATTTCAACGAATTTTGGCGAGCGAAGAAATGAATTTGTAACAAGATAAGCTTTCATATTGTTCTCCGTAAGATTTACGCATATTCACAAATAATTTGATATAGTACAATAATTAACATCATTTTGCAAGTGATAGAGATATCTGATATAATAATTCGCATAATGCTCAACCAGGAATTCAGTTATTAATTCACGTGTTGGCCACAACAACGTACTTATTATTTAACCTGCCGTTAAATATGGCACTTAGCCTGATGTTAAACAGATATTCGACTTGACAGGTAGGATAGAGTGAAAATGATTTTTTATCTTGAATATGGGGAATAAATATTTATCTTAAACATGGGCAATAAATATTTATCTTAAACATGGGTAGTAAATATTTATCTTGAACATGGGTATTAATTTTTATCTTGAATATAGGCAATAAATATTTATCTTAAACATGGGTAATTAATTTTTATTTTAACATAGGTAATAAAGGAGATTGATAATGAATATAATTTTTGTAAGACATGGAGATCCTAATTATGAAATAGATTCACTTACTGAAAAAGGCTTTAGGGAAGCAGCACTTTTGGCAAAGAGAGTGGCAAAGTGGCAGGTAACGGATTTTTATAGTTCACCTTTGGGAAGGGCTAAGGATACAGGAAGAATTGCGACTGAACCGCTTGGCAGAACAATGGAGGTGCTGCCCTTTATGCAGGAATTTTATTATCTTGTGGATGACCCGAAGGAATTGGGTAAAAAACGTCATCCATGGGATTTCATGCCATCATGGTGGACAAGTCAGGAAAAGCTTTTTGAAACAGAGGGCTGGACTTTGGACGAAACAATGAAAAGCGGTGATATAAAAGAAAAGTTCGAAATGGTAAAAACTGGGTTAGATGAAGTAATTGCGCGTTATGGTTATAAGCGTGAAGGAATGAATTACCGGACAGAAAAGGGAAGTGATGCAACCATAGTAATATTTTGCCATCTTGGTGTACAGTTTGTTGCCCTTAATCATCTGCTTCATATTCCTGCACCACTTTTGTGGCAGAGTGCATTTGTTGCACCAACTTCTGTTACAGTTGTTACAACTGAAGAAAGGGAAGAAGGCATAGCGGCATTCAGGTTAAGAATGTTAGGAGATACTTCGCATTTATATGCAGGAAACGAGCCTGCATCAAACTCCGGATTTTTTGAAGAAGTTTATGGAGAATTCGAAAAAAACAGACGCTTTAGTTTTTAATAGAATGATTGGAAATTATCGAATTTATCATTGATGCAGTTCATCATAGTAAAGTGATAAATGAAGTACATATATATAGGAAGAAACTCGTACAAATATATGAGAAAATATGATAAAGGGTATACTATTTTATAAAACTGAAGATTATGAGCGCAATAAATGGTTTGCAAATGAGATTGTTTCAAAGGGAAAGGAATATGGTCTTGATATTGAAATTGGCATATTCAATCCCTATGATATAAACGAAGCTGTTGAAATGGCAAAGAAAACAAAAGCTTCATTTGCTCTTGTAAGATCAATTGGATTCATAAATGTTAAAAACTTAAATCAGGCTTTGGAAGAAGCAGGGCTTCGTGTTTTTAATAATTCAATGATTTCAAGGATTGCCAATAATAAAATGGAAACCTTTCTCTGGGCTAAGAAGTCCGGTCTTTTTGAAAAAGGGCTTGTGATAAACAGTGAACAGATTTCTTTAAAGCCTACGCATATGCCAAAGCTTCTATTGAATAATCAATCTGGTGGGATAAAGCCCGGAGATGTTTTGAATTTTGAAGCTTCAGAGTATATATATTTAGGGGAAGACGCATTTTTAAAATACTTATCATATGAAGATTTTTGCAGCGAGCTTGAAAGAGAAACAGGCTTTATAATGAAAAGCTGCGACGGGCATGGTGGCAGTGAAGTTTTTTACATAAATGATGAAAAAAGCTGTAAAGAAGCAATTAGTGTAATCGCACAGTCATATATTAAAGACAAACAGATATATTTAAATAACAATGAATTTTTGCCAAAGCTTTGTGTTGTCCAGGATATATGCGATGAAATTGGAATTGATATGAGGGTATATGTACTTGGCGGTAAAGTTTTGGCAGCAGTCAGAAGAGATAGCAAAGTATCCTTTAAGAGCAATTTTTCCCTTGGTGGAAGTGCGACATATATTCCCAAAGAGAATTTGTCGTGTGAGCAGAAATTTGTAATTGATTTAATAGTTGATAATTTAAAACCGGATTTTGTTGGAATTGACTTTATAAGAAACAAAGGAAAATGGGTGTTGAACGAGATAGAGGATGCGGTTGGTTGCAGGATGCTTTATCAGGTGACAGAAATTGATCCGGTAAAGCTTTATGTGGAATATTTGGCTACTGAATTAAATAATGGTGACTTGTAATAGTTAATCCACTTTGGAAGAGCAAATTCAAGGAGTGGAAGTTACTTTTACAATTTACTTAAAAAAACTTTTAAAAATTTTTAAAAAACTTGTTGACAATTCTTTTGTGTTGTAGTATTCTTACAAAGCTGT
>JAKSSA010000010.1 GCA_024403335.1 Lachnospiraceae bacterium | reverse complement strand
CCGGCACAAGGTAATCGCCGTCCTGGATGTGCATCTTGGCGTCCTTGTCGAGAAGGCCCGGCAGACTGCGCACGGTGCCAATCAGCTTGATTTCCTTGCCGTGAAAGGCAGGTTCGATACAATCTCTCTGGAAGATGTCAGTATGGATTTTGGGGATGAGGACAAGATTATTGACAGTATCTTAGAAAAGCTTAACTTCGATAACACATATTCCTTAATGCTTATTGATGAAAAGGAGCAGGAAGAAATTGTTAGAAGTATACTTGAAGAAAATGAAATTCCCTATCTTGAGAGATTTGAAAAGGAAAATTGTGATAGTGATGTAAACAATTTTAAAACCGGAGATTTCGTTTACTTCCTCAAACTTGAGAGAGAAAAGGTTGATAAGACTATTGTAATTACAACTTCTGATAAAAATGACAATTTTGATTATATATCGCCGAATATAAAGACTGTATATGATGAAAAACTTTGTGAAGGTTTTATGATAAGCTACGGCAGAGAGGTTATTGATTATTCGGTACATTATTCTGATTTGGTAGGTTAAAGCTTAAAAAGGAGCAGTTATGAGCAAGCGTGTTGATGAAATAATTGAGCAGAAGCTTAAAGCAATTAAGGAAGAGAAAAACATTAATTCCCGCGGAAGGGTTTCGGGCGTAAATAATTATGTTCTTGAAATAGAAGGATTAGACGAAGCTTTTTATTTTGAAGAAGTGAGAATAGAAGAGAAAGCAACCGGTTATGTAAGTAAGATTACCGCAAACAGAGTATATGTGGCTTTGGTAAGAAAAACTGATGATGTATATGTAGGAGATTCAGTATTCGCAACCGGAAAAGAATTCTGTGGACATTATTCAAAGAATGCTATAGGCCATATGGTAGATATGTTTGGAACAGAATGTTTAATGAATTCCAAGTTTGACGATACGATGGAGCTTAAGCTTGAAGAAAATCCTATTCCTATTATAGACAGAAGTAAGGTTTCAAGACCATTAGCTACAGGAATCACCGGTATTGACATGATATATCCTGTTGGCAAGGGCCAAAGACAGCTTATTATTGGTGATAAAAGATCAGGTAAAACCCAGATAACTATGGATACAATAGTAAACCAGAAGGGCAAGGACATGCTTTGTATCTATGTTGCAGTAGGCAAAACCAAGAAGGAAGTTAAAAGCACTTATCTTGAACTTTTAAAAAGAGGTGCGATGGAATATACGGTTATTCTTTCTGCATTTAATGACGAATATCCTCCTGTTATCAGAAATACTCCGTTTTTGGCGATGTCAATTGCAAGATATTATATGTTAAATGAGCAGAAGGATGTTTTAGTAGTGATTGATGACTTAAAAAGACATGCTGATGTTTGCCGAGAAATCGGACTTTTAACAGGAACAGTACCCGGACGTGATGCATATCCTTCGGACATTTTCTATACACATGCAAGAATGCTTGAAAACGGCTGTCAGCATAAAGATGGTGGTTCAGTAACAGTTCTTCCTATTATTGAAACGAAGGGCGGAGATATCACAGATTATATTTCAAGTAATGTAATATCAATCACAGACGGTCAGATAGTTTTATCAGGTAAGAATTTTGAAAAAGGCTTTAAGCCCGCAATTGATTATGGTTTGTCAGTATCACGACTTGGTGGTGCAGTACAGACAAGAGATATGAAAAGAGTTGGAGCTGCTGTAAGGCGTGAATTGCTTTCATATCTTGAAAAGTGTGATGTATATGAACTTGCGAATGCCGATGAAATGAGTCCTGATTTGCTTAGGACAATGAAAAACGGTAAAAAGATTCGTGAGAATTTAAAACAAAACAAGTATTCACCTCTTTTGCCTGAAGAGATGCAGAACTTGTTTGATGGATTAGTAAATCTTGATTAGGAGCGCATATGCGAGTAAAACCCATAGTAAAAGTTATGAATTTTCACTCTCTTATCCGCGTTGATAAAGCAAGGAAGAAGGCTGAGAAGTATTTGCTGCTTGAAAAAGAAGCAAGTGCCATTATTGAAATGATAGCGAATAACAGAAATTTCTTTCTTGATAAAACGCTTTGGAAAACGGATGAGAAGAAACCTAAGCTGTACATCTTCCTTGGCAGCGATTTTGGTTTTTGCGGAAGCGTAAACTTTACAATCAATCAGTTAATAGAAGAAAAGCCTGATGTAGAAAAGATAGTAATAGGAAGAAAGCTTAAAAGTAATGCAAAGAATGTATTGCTTAAGCTTTCAAGAGAATCTCTGGCAAATGAATATTATAAGATTAAAGAATTGATTGATGATAGTATTCGTAACAAGAAGAATTCGGAGATTTATCTGGTTTACAATCATTTTTACAATACAACCAAAATAGAACCCTTAGTTAAGAAGATTTTTCCGTTTACAATTGATACTAATGCAAAGAAATATACGGAAGACTTCTATGTAGAGGGGGATGCAAACAAGATTTTGACAGATCTTATGATTACTTATGTGGATTATGAGATTAAGATAGCAGAAATAAATTCATTTGCTTCAGAAAATATATACAGACAGAATTCTACCAGTGAATCACTTAAAAAAATTGAGGAAATGGAAGAAGAGGAAAAGCAAATGCAGCGTAAAAATAAAACAGCGAAGGAATTTGAGAAGCTTTTAGACAATTATTCAAAGACTGAGGGGAGAAAGAAAAAATAATGAGCTTAGGAAAGATTATATCAATTTCAGCAATGAGAGTAGAGCTCCTTTTATCGGATACTTCGGTTAAGGTACGCGACATAGTTAAAACGAGTCTTGACGGAAAAGAATGGCGTTTTGAAATAGCAAGTATTAAAGGAAATACAGCGGTATCCATTCCTTTTGAAAATGTTATTGGGCTTCGCAAGGGACTTGATGTTGAGAGAGTTGATAATGGTTTGAACATGGAATATTCTGAGAAAATTCTTGGCAGAGTTTTCAATTCCTTTGGGGATGTCATTGATGGAAAAGAATTCGAAAGCGAAGGAAGAAAGAATGTTTATGAACGTAACATGACAATTCCCGAAATTGAAACCGAAGGTGACATTCTTTGGACAGGTATCAAGGTGCTTGACTTCTTTGCGCCAATGCAGAAGGGCTATAAAATGGGTCTTCTTGGTGGTGCGGGTGTTGGTAAAACAGTATTGATTAAAGAGCTTATACATAATGTTTACCGTTGGCTGAAATCAAACTCTGTATTCATTGGTATAGGCGAACGTTCAAGAGAGGGTAAGGAATTACTTGATGAGATGCTTGAAGGTGATTTGCTTGATAAGATGACTATTACCTTTGGACAGATGGGTGAGAACTCAATGGGAAGATCGAAAGCCATATATGCAGGTCTGACTCAGGCTGAGTTTTTGCGTGATGAAAAGAATCAGGATGTGCTTTTATTTATAGATAACATGTATCGTTTTGTTCAGGCAAATTCTGAAATATCAGCAGAGCTTGAGCAAATTCCGATTGATAACGGATATCCCCCGACTTTGCTTTCTGATGTGGCAAGCGTAGAGGAAAGAATTAACTCTACAGACAAGGGCTCAATTACTTCTTTCCAGACAGTATTTATACCGGCAGATGATTATAATGATGCAGCAGTTCACGCGATTACATCTCACTTTGATGGTCAGATAGTTCTTGACAGAAAGGTAGCTGAAAAGGGAATTTATCCTGCTGTAAATGTATTCAGAACAACAAGTAAGCTTATTGATCCTGAAAGAATAGGTCAGAGACACTATGACTTGGTTAGCCAGGTTTTGGCATATCTTTCACGTTATGCTGAACTTGAAGAAATAGTAGCTGTTCTTGGTATTGAAGAACTTTCAAAGGAAGATTTTAATATTTTCTATCGTTCAAGAAAGCTTCGTAACTATTTTACACAGCCTATGTTTGTAGCAGAACAGTTTACCAATATCCCCGGTAGATTTGTAAAAATTCAGGATGTTTTAGACGATGTTGAAGCTATATTACAGGGTAAGTATGACTCAACAGATGAGCACAGATTCTCATATATTGGTAATCTTTACGATTATAAAAAGAATTGATGAATTATTAGAGAAGAAATAAATGGCAAAAACAACGACAGCTTATACAACTAAATATATAGAAACAATTATTATAAGTTTTGAAAAAAATTTCCAGATTTTTCATAATACCAAGCTTATCAGGGTTAAGGATAAGAAAACCAATCTTCTTGTTATGGTAGATTTTATGCCTACGCTTGGGGAACTAATTGATGGAACAATTGAAGTGGTTTCAAAAGACGATTCTGTTAAATTTGAGAATGTCAGTGGTTTTTATGTAGTTGAAAATAATGTATTTAAGCTTTTGCTGAAAGAAGAATAAATTGGCTAACGTATTTGATCAGAATAATAAAAAGAACAGATTTGTGATAGCATTACTCGGTTTTTCGGGACCGGAGATGTTTTTGTTTGTTCTTCTGTTAGTAAAATCAATAGCCTCTTTATTTCTTATTATGTATGGTAATGCTGACAATCAAAGACTTTTTATTTTCTACATTTTGTCAGAAATGATTTTTTCAGCATATATTTTTATAAGAACAATACGTTTAAGAAAAGTGAAAGCTTTGTTGGGACTGATTTTTTCTTTGGGAACAGCTGCATTTTACTGCCAGTGCTGTTATGTTATTTCTCTCTATAAAGACTATCTTTTGAATACCAACTTCAGACTTTCAATAGCAGTACTTGCTGTTATATTGGCACTTTTAACAGCAGGCTTTTCAATAGCGATGGCATATAATGGTTTTTGTCAGCTTTTGCTTGCAAAGAATCCTGTTCCAAAGCGCAGGTATTCATTTACCATCTCTGCAATGCTTATGTTTATATCAACCTTTGCAATGTTTTATTTTCCCAATAATTTGTTAAAGGTGCTTGATTTGACAGTGATAGAAGGAAGCTCGTATCAGCTCAATGGTGATTTTGTTGACAGATATGAAGGGCCTGTAAACATAAAGAAGCAAGGAGACAGTGCAGTTCTTACAAAAAATGGTCAGACTGTTAATCTCAAAGCTACACCTCTTTACTATGATGATGGTAACGGAATGGTTTTAACCAAAACCTTTGCGATAATAAGACCTAATCTTTATCTCAATCATAAAATAGACAGTCTCACCAAAGTATTTGCAAGAGATGATACTTATTTTGTTGAGAAGGAAGGGAAGGAAATAGAGGTATATGATTTCTTCCTTTTTGATGGAAAGAATACTTATATATTCTTTGATGAAACGACGATTACAATCGGTGATAATGTACTGACACTTCCATCCTTTACCTATATTGAGGCTGTTCATAACAGAAATCTTCGCATTTTTGAGCCTGTTTCAAAAACGATTTCAGATTATGATATCTCAAACACTAAAGTAATTGTAAGGATGAGAGATAATACCTTAGTAAATGTTGCTTTGGATACTATTACAAGAACCAACAGACAGGAACAGATGCTTTTCATTCAGCCATCACTCCTTGAGGATATTAAGTAGTAATGTATTTTGAAGATAATGAAAAAGCAGATGAGTTAAGGAGTTTATTAAATAATATATACTTTTTGTTTTTTTCGATGAATGGAATTTGATAAATGTAAATAAATGTAATTCAATAAATGGAATATAAATGTTAATGAAAACAAAAATAGCAGCAGCTTTAAACAAGTTAAGGGAATTGCTTTCTAAATTGAAGAAGGAAGACAAAAGCAAGCAGAAAAAGAAAGTGATTTTTCTTGTGTCTGCGTTGTGCTTTCTTTTATTGGTATGTTTAATATTTGCAGGAATAATGCTATTTTCCCATCGAGAAAAACAATATCTGTTATTTGACGGCTACATTTTTTCGGATAAAGAAAAAATAATATCTGTAATGACTGACAGAGAATATAAAGAAACAGGCGATTTGGAGTTAGGTAAATTTGTTTTGAATTATAAAACAAAATATCCCTTAAAAAGTCTTGAAAATGAAACAAAATACAGATGGAAGGAAGTTGATGCAAGCTTTCCTTTTATAGCACCTAAAGAAGATTATATTTATGCGTTTGATGATTCTCTTGCGATAATTGATTCATCACTTGGAATAAGAGAATTTACAAAAGGCTATTCAATAAGATACGGAAAGGTTTTTAATGAATTAGGTACAATGATGCCCTCGGAGGCAGTGCTTGTAAGAACAGCTGAAGATAATCTCTTCATAGTCGCTTCAGAATTAAAATTAAGAACCTCTGGGGTTGTTACCCCGATAACTACAGAATCCTTTGTTTCTTTTTATGATACATTTGTAAGAGTAGGTAATATTTCAGAAGATGCAAAGGGAAACATGTGCTTTTCAGTTCATAATATTAAAATTAGTGACGAATGGCAGATTGAATTGCTTGAGAGACGCTATTTTTATAAAGATGTTTATGAATATCTGAAGGTTTTAACAAATGAAAATCTTACAAATCGCAGGATGTCCGTAGCAGATGATTTTCTTGCACAAATGCGTCCTAAAATGATAGATGAACTTCAGAATGTTTTATATTCTTACCTTTATCAGGATGTGCTTGGCTACAGGGTGGAATATGATGAAAGCTTCAGCTTTGTTGAAAGAGAAGGTGCATTAACCTTAAAACAGGGAGAAATGATACAGAAGCTTGAAAACAATCCTTTATACTATTTAAATGATGGAAAAAGAGGGCTTTATCTTCCTGTGCCTTATTGTCTGGCAATACCTGAAAAATCCATGATGTTTAGCTTCTATTTGGCGACTGAAATAGAAAAAAATGGTGACTCTATTCTTGCTTATTTAAAAAGCGGAATTCTTGGAGATGATAAAACTCAGGCAGTAGAGCTGCTTAGAGGCTTTTTATTCGATGGTGATAATATTTATGTCACTTTAACTGAAGCAGTAGTCAGATTTGGCAACAGTGAAATACCTTTATCGCGGCTTTCAACAGTAGAAGTTGAAGAGGATGGTTCTTTATATATCTATGACTTTGAAAAAGATGAATCCAAAGTTTACCACATAAGTAATCGTGATATTAAGCTTGATTTGGGTAATGACAGATATGTAGATTTGAAGAATGATTTAGTTTACGATAAGGGGAAAATATCACTTATATTGGGAGATAACCCTTCGCTGCTTCCATCATATGAAAAATGATGCATATATTAAATTAAATATTATTTAACCTGTCAGATATTAAAAATATTATATGTTTTTATGTGAATAAACAGGTACGAACAAATTATATAAACAGTGTATGAGCTTTTTAGGTTCAAAAATAATATAGGTTAAAAAGTGTAATTAAAGCTTATAAAATAACAAGGAAAAAAAGTAATTAAAGCTTATAAAAAAGCTATAAGGAAACAGATTAAATGAAGAATAAACCACATAACAATTTGGCATTAAAGCTTGCAGTAAGCCTGATAACAGGCTTGCTTATTGTTGTTGCGGTTATTATTCTTACGCGTGACAATTATGAGGTAAAACTTGTTATTTCAAATGATGGTGCTTTTGTTCCGGAAGAGGGAATTTATCAGAATCTTGTAAATTATGATCCGAATGCTGAAGATGGAACCAATGATATTCGTCTTGCAAGCTGTGAAGCCGGAAATTACCTTTATGAAAAAGGCGGAAAATACTATGTAGGTGAAAATTCAGCTGATACAGAGGTTAGTGTAAGTTATCCTCTGTATATAAATGATGCTACCGCTTTGATGTTTACAAATGGAATGGCAAGTTTGATAACAGCAGACTTCAATTATGTTGAGGTATACGAGGGACTTTATTTAAGCAGTGGTATTACCTTTAACGGAGATATGGAACAGGCATACAGAGAAGAATTTATGCTTGTTAATCTTGGAAACGGTCTTTATATGAACACTTTTGATGCATCAGTTACAGGTTCATATACTAATGAGGGCGTTATTCCTCAACACTCAATTATTAATTTTAATCTTGATTCAATTGTTTATTATTCTTATGACAATGGCAAGCTTGTTCTTAATTCTTTGGATAAAGTGGCAGCATTTGCAAAGATTACTATAGGAAAGGTAAGCTTTACATATCTTGATTTTCTCGAAAGATTAGGTTTATACAGCCAGAAAGCTGAACTTCCCAATAAAGGTATAACAGCAACACCTATGCCTGTATTTACAGGAGAAGCTGAAGAAACACCGACCCCAACCGTAAAGCCGACAGCAATCAAACTGACTGCAACACCTACTTTGGAACCGACTTCAACTCCTACACCTGAAAATACATTGGCACCAATTATTACTTTGGAGATTTCTCCTTTGCCAATAGTTACAATGGACCCTTCTATTACATTAGAACCGCTAATGACGATGGACCCTTCAATTACTCGTGAAGCAGGAGAGAATATACATATTCCGGGT
The DNA here is from genome assembly GCA_024403335.1 of Lachnospiraceae bacterium. Lineage (GTDB taxonomy): Bacteria > Bacillota > Clostridia > Lachnospirales > Lachnospiraceae > JAKSSA01. The sequence continues at coordinate 38,670 of JAKSSA010000010.1, read as the reverse complement.
GGAAATGATAAGGTTACTCCGACACCTGATGTGGTTACTGAACCTAAAATAACAGGTGAAGCAAATCCTGTGACAACACAAACTTTGCTTCCTACCAAAACACCTACTCCGACTTTTACGGCAACACCTGCTTTGAAGCCTTCAGAAGAGGGTAGTGGAATGGAAGATGGCGGAGAAGAAACAATTCCGTCATTAACATCAGCGCCTATTCCAACACCAACTCCTACTGATTATGTATCTCCAAGCTATGACCCTTATGGAAGTAATACAAATTATCCTGATGAAGATGAAGAAGAGAGTGGTACCATTCCGGGAGCGACTCCTACCATCCCACCGACGAGGACACCAAGACCAACCTTTACTCCCCGTCCAACTTCTACACCTGTTCCGACTTCTACAAGAAAGCCGACTAATACGCCAAGACCTACAAATACACCTTATATAATTACAGGTGGTTCAACAGGTGAGGGTGATCTTGACAGACCTACAAAGGCTCCTTTGCCTACAAGCACGCCAAGACCTACAAACACCAAGCGTCCGACACCTACTTTGGACCCCAATTATACACCGGAGCCTGCAGATCCGGATTCAGTACCTACACCGATTCCTCCTGCACCTATATCTCCAAGACCTACATCAACGCCTTTGCCAAGAGTCACAAGTGCATATGAGGCAAGGCCACATGTTCATCCTGAATGGCATGAACCTGTAATTACACTTGGAGAACTTACAACCTCTGTTTACACCATATCTTTTAAGGATATGCAAATTGAATACGGAAGATATTTGTGTGCTTCAAGATTTTTACAGTTTACGGTAAAAGATGAAGCTAATAAAACAGTACTTGTTAAGCAATATAATGGAACAAGTGCGGTAAATCTTGGTCCTTTGAGAGCTGATACCAATTATACGGTAACAGTTGAATATAATTATGTAGATAATGATAATTATCCTCAATACAGAAGCATTGGTACTTTCCCTTGCAGAACAAAACCGATTTCATCTATGGAATCTTTGAAGCTGACTTTTGAAAACGGAGCCAAGTTCTCAAAGAAATTACAGATACAGAATATCGGTATTGTTCAGGTGCTTGAAAACCCTGAAGCATATTTTGAATCCATAGCTTATTTGTCAAGAATGGAAATCAAGGTTGAAAATGTTAACAATTCAAGTGATACAAAAACTTATCTTGTATCAGGAACCAATCTTTATAATGTAAGGACAGGTAAGCTGTTTACTTTGACTACATCTTCAAACCTTGCACCAAGTACAAGATATAAATATACTTTTAAGGCCATCGATAAATATGGAAATGAGATTCCAATAGATATTCCTTATCAGGGATATCAGTCTACTTGTATGGATGCACCAAGTATTAAATTTAAGGTTGCTGAAAATAAGGTAATGAGTCTTAAACTTGTTGCAGAGATTAGCAATCCTGACAATGCAGAATGCAGGAATATATATTATTCAGTATATGACAGATGGGGCAATGTAATAGAATCCTCTGTTAAAATTAATGGACAATCTGTAGTTGATACTGCCCATCCTTTAAGCTTTGATAGCACTGGAAAATCAGAAATACATTTTGATTCTTTAGATGATCAGACTCTTTATTATATCAGAGTATTTGGTGATTATGATATCAATGACTATGCAGATGATGCACCATTAGATCAAAGATGGCATTGTGAGGAGAAGCTTGCAGAGACGAAGGTAACGACAGCAGCCTTTACTTCATTAGGCACAGCAACCTTTGATATAACAGAGGACAGAATGACTGACAAAGAGGCTCAGTTTACTATTTCCTTTAATAATAAAAAGACCAATCAGCTTTTAAAGGATGTTATTTCAAATATAACTGTTGGAGTCTATGAATATTCAAGGAATGACAATCAGTATATCAAGACCTCATATGCCGTTCATTCAGTTTCAGATGAAAATTATACATTTAGTGAAGAAAGCTTTGGTGGAAGATTAAGGCTTAGTGCGGATGATTTAGAAAGCTTCAGAACAAATGAAATCACATATGATGATGGCGGCAATGAAGTAGCTTTACCAAGAGCTTTGACAGTAGCTTTAGGTAATTTAAATCATAATACAAAGTATATGCTTGTTATAGAAGCATATGCCAGAATCGGAAGTAATGACAGAAAAGTAACGGTAATTTACAAGCCGGATTCATTCACTACAAACAGGGAAGAAGCAAAGATTGCCATGGATACATACTATGCGGCAAGCAACTTTATATCTCTCTTTGGTGTGGGAATTGTTGACCCTGACAGAGCTATTACCGAATACCCTGTCTATGCTTATCTTTACAATCAGAACAAACAGATACTTGATATAAAGAAGATTAATCAGGCTCATACGATAGATGAGATTCGTTTTGATGCATTGGAAAATCATAACCTTTATACAATAAGATTCTTTGCACCAACTTACAATTACGGACAAAACGAATCTACAGTAGTATTGAACAGAGAACTTTTTGTAAATGACAGAAGAACACCGCTTGAATTACAGACAGGACAGGTTTTTTCAGGCGAAATAACAATGATAGGGGTAACTGATGCAGCAGATGTTGAGCCTGAACTGGTTGTAAGGTGCGATAACAGAACAAGCACCAAAGCAGCAAATTATGTATTGAAAGACAGTGATTATCCTTTGATTACAAAGGTATATTCAAGTCCTTCAAATAAACTGACTAGAGCTTCTTCATCAGGAAAATATTATCTGTCAGGAACTGGTGTAGATAGTGGTGTTGTAAAGCTTGATGTGGATTTTGGTGATAAATACTATAATGCCATGGAGCTTGGTTTGTATACCTCATCTAATAAGTGGTATACATCATATCAGGTTTATAAGGAAAATCCGGCTACTAATCCTTCTGCAGAACCTATTTCAGAAGAGCTTGTGTTGAAACTTCCCAATACCAATATTAACAGATGTTATTGGACAGGTAAGGAGCTTACTTTTAACGAAAGACTTACAGGTAAGCAGACACTTTATCTTAAGATGACAAATACAGGAGAAACAACAGGCGGAGTTTACCATTTTTATGGTGTTACTTTCCATTCATATCCGACAGAAAATGGTTCTGCTTATAATGCAAACATTGATATTTCAATTGATAACAGTGCAGATTCAAGATTACAGCTTTCTTCTTACTACGTAAGAGTATTCTCAAGAGCAACAGAAAGAATGTCTTTTAATTGGGATTCTACAAGATTCCATCAGGTGGAGGATACAGAGGTTGAAGGAGTTAAGAAGATGAATTGCTATGATTACACTGATGGTGTAAGAGGCATTCTTTTGGAAAGCTATACCTTCGAATCAGATTCTGCTAATTTGAAGAATAACTTCTTACTTCCTGTAGAAGGAAATAAATATTACAAGTTAGAGCTTTGGGTAGATATAGGTGGTTATCAGGTACTTATTAACACAGTTCAGTTTGAAACAGATAATATTCTGATTCCTATTAATTCTTATGATGATTTCCTGGATATAAGTATTAATCTTGACGGACATTATTTTGTAAACTGTGATTTGATTGTAAATAATGCTAATATCACTGCAACCCAGAACTTTAACGGAACCATTGACTTTAATGGGCATTCCGTTCAGCATAACATGAATAACTATATTATTCATACATTAGGCCCGAATGGTGTTTTGAAGAATATGGTTTATAAATCAAGAGACGACTTTAGTGAAACAACTGTAAATTCAACGGCTGTTCGTTTGGTGTACAACAACTATGGTACGATAAGCAATCTTTTGTATCTTCGTGAAATTACTTATGAAACTGCAGCAGGACCGATAAGTGCGACTGTTAAGCCAAATACTGACTTGGTAGAATGCTGCGGTGAAGTTGTATATAACAACTATAACACAGGTATTATTGAAAACTTTGTTGTAAAGTATATAGGTGATGCAAGATTTATAAGACTTGGAAGCCAGATAGCTGCTTACAATTACGGAACTATAAGAAATGGTTATGCTTATACTACAGATGATGCAAAGCTTTCAATTATTGACACTCTTGAAAATCTTGAGGAGTATTATGTTAATGTAAGAGCACAGGCAACGGATACAGCTGCAAATAATGCTCAGACTAATTATAACACTGATTATAACTTTGCACCTTTGGCAATGTCTAACCGAGGTATTGTAGAAAACTGTTATTCAATTATTAATGCTGAAGGAAGAGCAAGAAGATCAGCAGATGATAAAGCAAACTTACTTGTAGCAAGCAATATCGGTGGTATTGTAAGAAATTGTTTTGCTGTTGGTGATGTAACCTACGGAGGAGTTGTAGCTGCAGATATTGACCCTGTAACCATAACTTTCCAAAGTGGTAAGACAGAATCCACCTATTTTTGTTCTAAATTAAGCTATCCTGATGTAACTTCCTCAAAAGCAATTAACAAGGAACTTCTTTTAGATGTAAATTTCTATGACAATTTGTTTAACAGCGATAATACTACTACAAAGAACGCCTTTGATTTATCACCGGTATCTGTAGGTATGTATCCACACCTTTACTGGCCTGAATGTATGCCTGTACAGGAATATGTGCCCTTGTTTGAATCTGATGCAGGACAGAACACAATTAAGCTTTTGAATGCAGTGATTAAGACACCTGAACAGGATAATGAAGCAGAAGTAGAATTCTCTTTCTATAATCCTAATGGTTTCAGAATTAGGACTGTAGATGTTGATGGTGTTTCTTCACAGGTACTTAATCAGGAAACTGTTAACGGCTTTACTTATGTATTAACAAGATTGTCACATCCTACAGTTTATGTTTCAGAATATAAGGTGAATTCTTTCACATATTCTTTGTCAGGAAATGCGAGAGTATATACCTCAAATCTTAATGAACCATTTAAATTTAATATCTCTTTCTATTGCCCTGTAAGAACAGTTCAGGAATTCTCGGCAATTAAGGATAATATGGGACAGAATTACAGGCTTTATTATGATATTGACTTTGACGATGTTCCGATAAATGATTACAGAGTTTATATAAGCAGTACAGAAAAGACTTTTACAGGAGAGTTTGACGGTAACGGACATACTCTTAAGAATATTAATCTTGGTGCAACGAGATATGTTTTCTATGAGGTAACAGGTCTTATAAAGGATTTGTTTATAGAGAATATTTATTGTGATGAAGCTTCTTCAACTGAAGCTACCGGTTTTGTTTCAAGACTTATGGATGGCGGAAGACTTGATAATATTCACATAACCGGTGCAAAATATGAATATGTAAGCCGTTATGCAGGTATTCTTTGCGGTCATACAATCAGAAACGTTGTTATTTCGAACTGTTCTGTAAGAGATGCATATGTTGAAACAGATTATACTGAAACAACTTCATCTATTATGCTTGGTGGTTTGGTCGGACGAGATCAGCATACATTAACAATAACTAACTGCTATGTTGATAATCTTCAGATTGATGCATCAAGAGCCAGCGATGTTACGGGTATCGGTGGCTTGATTGGAAATCTTGCACATGGTTCACATGTTGAGAATGTTTATGTAACACATTCCTCAATTCTTACAAACTATAATAATGTCGGAGGTTTAATTGGTAACCTTTCAGGTACTGGTACGTATAGTTTCTATGGACAATCGGTTCTTTATGTGAAGAATTATTATACCGATGTTACAATTTCCACTTTGCTTGATAATGCAGGTGGTATGATAGGCTATATGTCAAAGGATTCAGGCTATGACAATGTATATGGTGTAAACTTTGGCAAGATAGTATTAAGAAGTTCGATGAGTGAGGAAGAACATCATGTTGGCCCTGTATTTGGATATTATGATTTGACAACCCAGCAGACTGGTAAGAATCAGTTCGCATATGAGGATTATATTATTGACGGAGTTGCCTTTACTGTACCTGAAAATGAGGGTGTTGAATCAGAAAATTCAAGAAAGGCTTATAAGAGGGTTATTTCTTATCAGGAACTTACTTCACCTTCAACTTATGGTTATGAAGACGACCTTGTTCGTCCAAAACTTGCATGGAGAGAAGCTTTCCTTGTAAATAACAATGAATTGGCACAGGGACTTATGCCAAAGCTTACTTATTCAGACAGCAATGAACTTTTGCCAGGTCAGAGAGATTTCTCGATAGCCAAGAAGGAAATAGGAATTGACAGAGTAGAAGTTGCCAATAAGTATTCTGCAGCACAGGTTAGTGTATATATAAGACATGGTGATGATGTATCAATTGACAGCATTTCGGATTTAGAGTTTGAAGGCTTTACTATTGATGCAACCCCTGGTAATTTCTCAGTTGATACTATTGTTGAAAATGGCGTGGTAGTTGGTACCAAGGTTTGGGGTTATGTTCAGTATACAGATTATTTTGATAAATATTTTGTAAAGTCAATAACCTACAGATATACAAATAATCCGACTGTTGATATTATACAGATAGAAAATTTCGTAGTAGATTTGCCTCCACAGTTCCTTGAGATTTCAACCACCTTGGAATGGAACAACTATCTTAGCGAAAGTATGCATAAGAATAAGTATTATAATTTAAGAATACTTGCAGACCTTGAATTTGATCCGGATATTGTCAACTCTGTTCAGAGCAGAATATTGGCTCATAGAATTGAAGGTTCCTTAAATGGAACAGGCGCGAAGGTTAAAATAAGTGGTGTAACATTGTCAGGTACCGACAACTGCTTTATTAAGCAGGCAACAGGTCCTGTAAATAATATAGACTTTGTTGATATATCAATAAGCCAGCCTGCATCAGAGAAATCTAAGGTAATGACCTGTTTTGGTGTATTTGGCGCTATCCACGGAGCTGTAGATAATGTATCTTTCAGAAATATAACTATCAGCGCACAGAATTCATCATGTATAGCACCGATTGGCTCTGCATATGATATCATTTCGAATGTTACAGTGGAAAATGTTACTGTATTATCTGTATATGCAACAGGTAGAAATGGTATAGCGGGCCTTGCAGGACGTTTGTCAGGTACTTCAGGTCTTTTAAATGTTTATGGTAAGAATATCTATGTTGAGGGTAAGACAAACTATGCATCGGCTTTGGCAGGTTTCCAGCAAAGCGGTACTTATTTTGAAAACTGTACTGTAGAGGATTCATTTGTTTCAGCAAGACAGTATAGCTATGCCGGTGCAATATGTGCTTCTGCAACAAGCAATCTCATGTCAATGAGAGCTGTTGATTTACATGTAAAGAACTCTGTTATAACAGGTGCTTCCTATGTTGGAGGAATTATGGGTCAGGGCCGTGTTGGTGCTGTTACAATAGCATCCTATAATACTTTGACTTCAACTGACATAGGCGAAGTTATGGCAAAGCGAAGCAGTGTTGATAATTGCCTTATAGTTGGTGTTGGTAACTCTGTAGGTGGTGCAACAGGACGTTATGGTGTGCAGGCAACGGATGTAACAAACAGCTATATCTTCGGACAGAATTATGTTGGCGGTATATGTGGTGATTATACTTCCATTAAATCATGTACAGTTGATGATTGTGTAATTGGCTCAGTTTATGACAGAAGCGTAAGTGAATCAACAGTTACAACCTTTAATGACAGATTTATCAAGCCTTCGGGAGTATCAGGTCCTGACGGATATCTTGATAGGTTTGTTACAAGAATAAACGGATGGATTACAGAAGCAGAAAATAATGCTTCTTTGGTAACACCTAAAGATATAGAAGATAATAATTATAAAATTAATCTTTGGAAGAGTGCAGTAGCTTTCCTTGGTATAAGCAGAACAACAGCAACTAAGAACCAGTCTAAGATGGGGCTTGGTGGTTTTTACTATGATTATGCTAAGAAGGGCTCAAGTCATGGCAGTAATACTGCAGTTGCTGAGGGCATTGGTGGTATTGCAGGACGTGCAACCTCAGTAGCTAACTGTATAGTAACAAATTCTACAATAGGTACTTATAATGGCCGCTATGTAGGTGGTGTTGTTGGTTATACTTATATGACAGGCTACAATTTAACACCATATTCAGTTTACAGTAATGCAGCATTGTACTGTGAGGTTTATGGTGGTGAATCAGTTGGTGGTATAGTGGGAAGAGATGGTTTGCAGAGTACTTTGGCAAATTATTCCAATGCTGATATTACTACCAAAGCTGTAATTTACAATGGTAGTGATGTTTTAACGGGTATGTATACAGGTGGTATCGCAGGTTTGGTGGAAATACAGTCAGGTCGTGCAATCAGTGATACACCAAAGGTTATACAGGATATTTTTGCCGGTACTGTTACAGGACCTTCTTATGTTGGTGGTATTGTCGGATATTATAAATCAAACTTCTATGCTTCAAACAGTGATGGTAAGTTCTTGATGCTTGGCACAGTAAATATCACAAGCAATACTGGTATTGGTAACATGCTTTATAATGCGCCTGCTTCAGCAAGAAAATATTCTTTGGTTAAGAGTTTAATAGGAGAAGAGGCAGTAGTTGAGAGAAATGGTGTGCCTGTAGTAACTGCAGCTTCTTATGTATCAAATAACAGAACCATAGCCGAAACGGTTACTGCTTCGACCCTGGCAAGAAAGGATACCTATGTAAATGTATTGGGCTTTAGGGATGATACACAGTTCTTTACTGATAATACTAATTATAAGTACATGTATTGGGACTATACTGATGTTTCAAGTGGTTATCTGCCTTATATCAGAATGGTTGCATCAAATAACTATGACAGAGCAACAGCATACGAGCTTATGCCTAATCAGGTAGAAAACAGAATTGCAATACCAGGGTATGACTTCCCTATTGTAGGTTTTTCATTGTTCTCGACTGCGAGAATGGGAGCAAGAAGGGCAGAAAAGGTTGAAGCTTGTATTTATGCATCCTCAGCAGATACGATTAATGTGGATTTCAGCAAAGTTGATGAATATGCGGAATATGAGCTTTTAGCAGATGATGTTGTTATTGCCTCAGGAAATGTTACCGAGCGTACGATGACTTTTGTATATGATTTCCAGTCTGATCTGACGTTGGCAGTTTCATCTGATGGTGGATTGTTTGTTGAAGATTATTATGTAGAAGATTTGCGAAGAACTGTTATGGCAGCAGGTTATAACTGCTATTACATAGTTGGTGACGGCGTTGATGGAACTGCAGGTAAGATAAACGGTAATTTCGTAAACCTTCATTCAGGCTATATGCTTGGTGCAGATGGAAAAGTTTATAATACCGACGGAAGTGTAAGACAGACAGCAAGAAGAGTCGGACAGCAGGTAATGACTATTCCGATGCATCAGGGATATTATGAAAACAAGAAAATTGATACATTTAAGACTTATTCAGTAATAACAGAAAATGGTAATGTTAGCATTCAAAATGATGTTATTTTCTTTACTGACGGAGTTTCACTTCAGGCTATAAGACAAAGTGACAGTATCAAGAACGATTCATTCATAATATATGGTGCTGATAAGGAATATTTTGCAGCTTTGTCAAAAGACGGATATATTATCAGTTTGCTTGATGAAAACTTTAAGTTACCTGAAGATTTCGATAATTCGGAAATATATATGATGAGCAACTCAAATAATCTTGAGACACCTTATTGTATAGTGCGGTATTCAAATGGTGGTGTATGGGCATTTAATTTCATCACAGGAGAAACGGTATTAACTGCTAATAATGTATCACCTGTAGCAAGAATGAATCTGTTTAGTATGTTTTCAGGTAATGTGCCTTCAAACAGAGCAACTGTGGCAGCAAGCTATAACAGCACTAAAGAACTTGAAGATATGCTTAGCAATTCTATGTTAAGTATTGGAAGATATTCAAGCATGGATTATGATGATGAGAAATCAAAGATTAATTCGGATTATGTGGATGAGTATTTTGTAAATGGTACTTTTTCAGGTTTGGAAAATGATGGAATTAACATGGGGGCTTTAGCAGATAAGCAGGCAAATGAGAATGCCGGAAATGGCATGAACGGAATTGGCGCTACCACTAATTTCGATACTGATAATACAAAAGCTTTACCTGGTAATCTTGATACACTTGAAGTACTTAAGAGCATGCTTGCAATGACTGAAGCTGATTCGGTTAATACAACCAAGGTGCTTTCACTTGAAAATAATACTAATACAATTACTGAAGTTGCAGATCTGTCTGCTTATGGATTTGGAAAAGTAAATACAGAAAATGCTGCTTTGGTATATAATTACATTTCAGGAAATGCAAGAGTGGAAGGACAAAATCTTATTGGAGGTACTCATATTTCAGATGCTTTAGCAGAAGTGAATGATATTAAGCCTTCTGACGAACTGACCCAGCCTAAAGATAGTAAGAATGAAATGACAGGCGAGAAGGTAAGCTCTGAAGTTAATGAGAATAACGAGATTAAGAATTCCGTTACTGAGGATATCAGAGAAGAAAAGAATGAGTCTTTATCTGATAATGGGGAACATGAAGCTTGGCATATAAATGATAATGTAAACAGTGAAGAGATTAAGGATACAACTGATAATACTGCAGATAATACAGTAGATGCTTCCTATGAAGGAAGTGGAGATGTTTCTGAGGATATTACAGAAGATCCTACCAATGATTCAGCATCAGAAGAAATAAAAGCTTTGACAGAAAATGAAGTTAAAGCAGATGAGGTTGCTTCAGATATTTCTGCTTCAGATAAGTTAGAAGAAAACTTTGATATTCAGGAAACTGTAGATTCAATAGAGAGCATGGAAGAAGACATTTCATCACTTATGCCGGAAGAGATTGACAGTGCATTATATGATAAGGCAAAAATAGAAATTAACGGCAATGGGGATAACAGAAGACATGATACAGCAAATTATAAGGATGATTTGGGTGCAAATGTTTATGTTGATGAAGAATTTAAGGATGAGATTAGAACTACAGTATTTGTAAATGATGAACTTTCAAGAGAACTTCTAATAGCTTCAATGAAAGCAGAAATGGAAAGAAGAATGGAAGAAGCCAAAACAATGGCTATAAAAGAGGCAAATACTCAGTTTATCAGTGTCTATAATGCTTCAGAAGGCAATTACGAGCTTTATGATTTGGAAGAACTTATAAAGGCAGATGAAACTATTGACAACATTAAGAGTATGGAAGAAAAGGTTGCTAATGCCGGTGTTTCATTGTCAGGAAAGACAAATTTCAGGGCAAAGCAAAGTGGTAAGGACAGAGGTATTACAAATGGTGTAATATTAACTGTATTAACGGCAGCAGTTGCTTTATTACTCACAATTTCATTGATTTTAAGAAGAAGGGAGGAAAAAGATGAAGCTTAAACAATTTTTGCTGATAATTGGCACAGCGTTAGGAATGCTTGGTCTTTTCCTCATCTTCACCAATTATACGAGTATTTTTGACTATCTTACTGAACAAAAGGCAAGTGGTGAATATCAGCTTTTGACACAAAATCTTTCTTCTAAAATACAGACTGAGGTGGTAAGACTTGAAAATGAAGTAAATGGTGTGGCAGATGCATTATCAGAGCTTACTTTAATTGAAAATGAGTCCGAAATTGATGCAATTATTAAAGCACTTACTGAGTCTGAGGGTGTTGAAGAAGTAATTTTCTGCGATAATTTGGGAAAGGGAAAAGACACTGACGGTTTAACTTATGATGTGAGTTTTTGCCCATATTATCAAAGAGCGTTAATTGGCGACACAACCATAACCTGGTCAGGCTTTGAGAAGGAAGAAGACTTAAGCGTACTTTTGACAGTACCTGTAAAGAAAAATGATGAAGTAATATATGTATTGAGAGTTAAAATACCTGAAAATTATATTTCATCAAATCTGACTATCAGTAATTACAGAGGCAAGGAAAGCATTTTCTTAGTCGACAGGGCAGGTAATGTCATTATGACTTCAACCGGAATGAAGGCTTCTGTGAAAAATGTACTTGATTTATTTGAAAAGGAATCATCAACAGGAGATGATTTTCTTCAGATTATAAAGCAGGGACGTGACAAGTTTGAAATTCTTGAAGAAGATTTAACTGAAAGCTCCTTTGGAAGAACGCCTTTTTATTTCGCATATTCAGGTGTTGCAGACACTACCGAGTGGGGAGTTTGCATGCTTATATCCTGGGATTTACTTGGTGGTTTTTATGAAGACAGTTCTGTAAATGATACTGAAAGATTAATTAACTATTGCGTGATAGGTGTTACTGCATTGTCACTTATATTGTTTGCCTTCGCAATGAAGGAAGCGATTTCGAGAGACAAGATGCATAAGCTGGCATATTATGATGAAGTAACAGGTTCTGATAACTTCAACTCTTTCAAGAGAAAATCAAGAGCAATTTTGTCAAAAAATCAGTCTTTGAATGTTGCAATTATAGTAATGGGCCTTGTTAAGTATGACTACTTAAGGGAATTCTTTGGAGAGGACGAATCAAACAGAGTATTGACAGAGATTTCCAACAGGCTTTCAATGAATGTTAAAGGAAATGAGTGCTTTTGCCATAATTTCGGTAATGAGTTTGACCTTTGTGTTCAATATCATAATGTAGATGAGTTAAGAGACAGAATTAAATTCATTAATGAATCTTTAGAATCAATTACACAGACTTTGGGTGATACAGAAAAGTATAATGTAGCTTTAGATTATGGTATATGCTGCAGAGAGAAGAAAGAGGATGATTTGGATACTTTGTTCTCAAGGGCAAATATTGCTTTCATGACTGCAAAGACTAATCCGGGTGGTAATCTTGAATTCTATTCAGATAAGATGCTTTCGCGTATGCTTGACGAAAAAGAAATTGAAAAGGATATGTATGAAGCATTGGAAAATCATGATTTCCTTGTATATTTACAGCCTAAATTTGATTTAGTTACAGGTTTACAGGTTGGTGGCGAAGCATTAGTAAGATGGATGCATGCAGAAAAAGGTCTTATGTATCCCGGACGTTTTATTGGAACTTTTGAAAAGAATGGTTTTATTGTACGTCTTGATATGTATATTCTTGAAGAGCTTTGCAGAAGAATTAAAGTCTGGATGAGCAAGGGCTACAGACCAACCCCATGTTCTTTAAATATTTCAAGACTAAACCTTTTTAACAAGGAATTTGTAAAGGAAGCTATTGCGATAGTAGAACAATATGGTGTTCCAGCACATCTGATTATTTTTGAAATGTCAGAAGCTGTTGTTTCAGAAAATATAACACTTTTAAGCGATATCATTGCACAGTTAAAGTCTTATGGATTTATTGTTTCCATGGATAACTTCGGTACAGGTAGTACATCAATGAATACACTTTACTCAGTTCCTGTTGATGAACTTAAGATTGACCGTAAGTTCCTTCTTTCTGCAGAAAAGACAGACAGAGGACAAAACGTTATTCAGTCAGTAATTGAAATGGCTAAGCGACTTGATATCAGAGTAGTAACAGAAGGTGTAGAGAATAAGCAGCAGGCATTGCTTTTACGAGAACTTGGCTGTGACATGATCCAGGGCTTTGCCTTTTCTGAACCATTGCCTGAGCATGAATATGAAGATTATGCATACGGACCAAGAGCAAGAGAAAATAATATTTGGTAATTGCTTTGAACCGGTTAATGTTGGGTTAGCCGGTTTTTTATTTTATAATTTAGTCATATATTTGTTCATACATTTGTTCATACATTGGTTCCTCTATTCAATTATTAATATAACTGAAACAGAATGTGAAATTTACTAATTATTAATTCCTATTTTTTAGTTGACTTAATGAATTTATTAGTATATCATAAGAATAGATAGCAAAGGGGTTTTCGTTCATAAGGATGGAGGTCTTTTTGCCTTTTTTTATTGTAAAAAAGTGTATATTTGTTAAGGATTGAATATGGATTACTTTAATTATTTGGAAAATGACCGAATGGAAGAAGATCTGCTTCATGAAGAATGTGGTGTTTTTGGAGTATTTTCAGTTGATAAAGCAGCTGAAATAACTTATTATGCGATTCATTCTCTTCAGCACAGAGGACAGGAAGGTGCTGGAATTGTTACTTCAGATAAAGGGATAATGAAAAGGGTTAAGGGCTTAGGATTAGTTAATGAAGTATTCAACGATGCTAATTTAAGCCAGCTTAAGGGTGATATGGCCATAGGTCATGTTCGTTATTCTACAGCAGGCGGTGGTGGAATAGAAAATGTTCAGCCATTTATGTTTAATCATCATTCCGGACAGTTTGCATTATGCCACAATGGTAATTTGGTTAATTCAGATAAAATAAAGCACATGTGCGAAGAACGAGGCTCTTTATTCCAGTCAACCTCAGATTCAGAAATACTTGCACATCTTTTAAGAAGAAACGGAAGCTATAAAGGCTTTGTTAATTCGATAAAGGAAGCTTTTGAGATGCTTGAAGGTTCATTTGCCTTTTTGATTATGCTTGGCGACAGATTGTTTGCATGCAGGGATAAGTATGGTTTACGACCTCTTTCTTTAGGCAAGCTTGATGATGGATATGTAGTTTCAAGCGAAACCTGCGCATTTGAAGTAATGAATGCGACCTTTATAAGAGACATTGAACCTGGAGAAATACTTGAAATAAGCAAAGAAGGACTTAAAAGCTACACATATTCAGAAGAAACCAACAACATGATGTGTGCAATGGAATATATTTATTTTGCGCGTCCTGACAGTCAGATTGAAGGGAAAAATGTGCATTCTTTCAGGAAGGAAAGCGGAAAATTATTATTTAGAGAAAAGCCTACAGAAGCTGATATTGTTATAGGTGTTCCTGACTCAAGCTTGTCTGCAGCAATCGGTTATAGTGAGGCTTCAGGTATTCCCTATGAAATGGGACTAATAAAGAATAAATATGTTGGAAGAACATTTATACAGCCTTCTAAAGAATTAAGGGAGAAGGGTGTTAAGATGAAGCTGTCTGCAGTTTCAAGCATTGTTAAGGATAAGAGAGTGGTTTTGATAGATGACTCAATTGTAAGAGGTACCACTAGCAAGTATATTGTTACTTTGCTTAAAGAAGCCGGTGCAAAGGAGGTTCATGTCAGAATAGCATCACCTCAGATAAAATATCCATGTTTTTATGGGGTTGATATATCAACTTATCAGGAATTGATTTCTGCTAATAAAAGCATAGAAGAGATAGAAGAATATATTGGTGCAGATTCACTTTATTTTATATCACAGGATGCATTATTTTCTGCGGCACAAAGAAATTCCCTTTGTTTAGCCTGCTTTAATGGAAGCTATGTGACAGGTGGCAGTATTATAAATAAAAGCATGAAAAATGAACTGAATTGCTAATATGAATTTATATTGCATTTTTATAAATAACTCTTTATAATGTGCGTGTTTTGAGTTTTCACAGAAAAGAGTTATTTTTTATGAATGAAACAAGAAAATCAGTTTTGGCAAATATGCTTTTAGCTGCTGTGGCATTGTTTATTAACGGCTTTGGAGTATATCTTACGATACATGCGGATTTTGGGGCAAGTCCCTGGGATGTTTTAAATTTAGGTTTGTCAAATACTTTTGGAATATTATACGGAACAGCGTCAATTATTGTTTCTGTTACAATTCTTATAATTGATATTATTTTGAAAGAACCTATAGGAATAGCTATGTTTATTGATGCTTTTTTAGTTGGAAAAGCAGTAGATTTTTTTAATTACATTGATGTTATTATTATTCCCAAGTCAGTCATCGGAAAAATTGTCATGATTTTTGTAGGACTTGTGATAATGGGATATACACAGTATTTGTATATGAAGGCTGCTTTAGGCTGTGGGCCAAGAGATACATTACTTGTTGGACTGGATAAAAGAATAAAAAAACTGCCGATTGGAATAATCAGCATTTTGCTTTTGAGTATGGCTACTTTTGTGGGGTATTTACTTGGCGGAAAAGTTGGAATTGGAACTTTAATCTGCGCTTTCTGTGCAGGACCTGTTATGCAATTTGCTTTTATATCCGTTAAGTTTGATGCAGCCAAGATAGAACATCAGAGATTGTCAAAAGGCATAAAGGTATTGCTTGGACGATAAATAGAATATAATTTAAAATTCTTTCATGAAGAAGAGCTCATACATGAGTTCTTCTTTTAAATTTCCGATACGCTGATCGAAAAGCAAAGTTAAAGCATAATCGTAATAGCTTTTTAAAGCTTTTTTGCTGAATTTATTAGACTGAGATATGTACTTTGAAACAAAATATGGTTTAACTCCGGTGGCATCTGCTATCTGCTGATTATTATGTCCGTTCTCAAGCATTTCTTTTGTCACAAGAAGAATTCTGAACTGACGGATAATATTGGCGAATATTTTGGCCATTGGTGTTTCAAGAAGCTTTAAGTCAAGATAAAGCTTGTAGGCAGTCTTATAATCTTTTTTTGCGATGGCATCTATTGCATCAAAAATTTTGTCCTCAATTCGCGGAGAACATATTGTAATTATATCCTTTTCAGTAACTACATCCCTGTCACCAAGATAGGAGATGAGTTTTTCAGTTTCGTTGTTGATATTGTAAAAGTCGTCACCTGTAACACTTAAAAGCCTTGACATGTTATCTTCTGTGATTTTTATGTTCTCTTTGGAAAGCTTTGATAAGATATATTTTTGTCTTTCACTTTCTGTTACATTATCAAAGCAGGCTGCATAAATGTTGTCATTAGCACCTTTTACCATAACAGATGCTTTAGTATATTTTTTACTTAATAATATTATGACTGCTGTATCCGGTATGTTATTAAAAGCGGCTAAAACTGCTTTATCATCTTTTGCGATAATATCAACATCATCAAGCAATACTACTCTGTGATCTGCCATAAAAGGGAACATTTCAGTTTCTGATACTATTGTTTCCAATTCGACTTGTTCATCAGAAAAAACTGTCAGGTTCATGTCGCGTGAATCCGGCAGTAAAGCATTTAAGAGTCTGTTTTTGAACTGGTTTTTTAGGTATTCTTCTTTACCGTAAAGAATATAAACTCTTACAAAAGTATTATTTTTTATGTGCTGATTTATGGTTTTCATATTGATAATTATATAACTTAGATGGACTCATATCAAGTTTTTTCCACCCTTTCATTTACCTTTAAAGAGGAAGGTGCTATAATTGGCTATTAATGGTGAAATGATTGCAATTAGCTTTTCCTTGTTTTAACTTGCTTTGGATTTGCTTTGGATTAGCTTGGGCTTTACTTTGGCTTTCCTTACGGATAAATTGGGCGAAGAGGTTGATTTCATCCGTAGTGCTTAGATATCCTTACGGATAAATTTGGCGAAGAGGTTGATTTTATCCGTAGTGCTTAGATATCCTTACGGATAAATTTGGCGAAGTGGTTGAATTCATCCGTAGTACTTGGGTTCCCCTTACGGATAAATTTGGCAAGGAGGTTGATTTAATCCGTAGTACTTTGGTTTCCTTACGGATAAATTTGGCGAGGAGGCTGATTTTATCCGTAGTGTTTAGGTTTCCTTTACGGATAAATTTGGCGAAGAGTTGGATTTCATCCGTAGTACTTTGACTTTCCTTACGGATAAATTTGGCGAGGAGGTTGATTTCATCCGTAGTACTTGGGTTCCCTTACGGATAAATTTGGCAAGGAGGCTGATTTCATCCGTAGTGTTTAGGTTTCCTTTACGGATAAATTTGGTGAAGAGGTTGATTTCATCCGTAGTGCTTGGGTTCCCTTGCGAACAAAAGAAGAATATAAAAAAGAAAACGAGAGTTATAAACGAAATATTAAGTGAAAAATTTAGATAAATTAAAAGAGGGGTAAAAAATGACGCGCAAATTGTACCATGAAAATTCTTATTTGAAAGAGTTTAATGCTCTTGTTGTGAATTGCAGCATTAATGAAAAAGGAATATTTGTTGAACTTGATCAGACAGCATTTTTTCCGGAAGGCGGAGGTCAGTATGCTGATAAGGGACTATTATTTGTAGAAAATGACAATAATGGAATTGATGTTCTTGATGTGCAAATTGACAAAGCAGGAACAATTCTTCATAAAGTCAGCAGAGAAATTGCCGCAGGCGTTTTGGTACATGGCGTGTTGGATTGGGAACGCAGATTTGATTTTATGCAGCAACACTCAGGCGAACATATCTTTTCAGGAATAGCAAATAAATTGTATGGTGCAAACAATGTGGGCTTTCATCTCGGTGAAGAAGAAACTACCATTGACTTGGATGTAGACTTGACATATGAGGATGTAAAAAAGATAGAAATGCTTTGTAACGAGGCAATTTGGAAAAACATACCTTATGAAATATTTTATCCAACTCCTGAAGAACTTGCGGTATTGGAGTACAGAAGCAAAAAGGAATTAACAGGCGAGGTAAGAATAGTCAGAGTTCCGGGGTATGATGTATGCGCATGTTGTGGAACACAGGTTGGCTTTTCCGGTGAAATTGGAGTTTTAAAAATTGCATCTTTTATGCATTATAAAAAAGGCGTAAGGCTTGTTATGCTTTGTGGAAAGCGAGCAGTTAAGGATTCGATGTTCAAAAATGAGATAGTGAATAAGATTGCCAATGATTTGTCTTTAAAAGCTGAGGATGTATATGATGGGTTTAAGAAAACGAAGAGTGAACTTGGCGATTATAAGTTTAAACTTTCACAGACTAGAAAAGAACTCTTTACATTGAAAGCCAAGAATGTATCACCGATGGAAACAGTTATTATAGAAAATGAGCTTTCAAGAGATGAAATTCGTGTATATGCTTCTGAAATTGCTAAAGTTTATGGAACCGGTATTGTGCTGAGCCAAGATGGAGAAAATACAAATTATGCTGTTTCAGTGGATAAAAAATATACCGGTGCTAAGAAATTTGATGATTCGAGAATAATAAACAAATATCTTATTGATAACTTCGGTGGAAGAGGCGGAGGTAATTTTGATTTGTGCCAGGGCTCAGTTAAAGGAGAGGCAGAAGTTATTTGCGAAGGTATTAAGGAAATGCTTTAAAAATAGTAATTGTAAATGTATACCCTGTCAAAAAATCTTGCACACATTATGAAAATATGATAGAATTTCTGAACGTTGGAGTGATATCGAAGCGGTCATAACGGTCCTGACTCGAAATCAGGTAGTCACGAAAGTGGCTCGTGGGTTCGAATCCCACTCACTCCGCTTATAGCCCCGTTATAGACGGGGTTTTATTTATATATTTTTTCCTTTTATTGTTTTAGAGGATAGAAGAGATAGAGCGTATTATAGGTTGTAATCTGGTAAGGCATTTAGTATAATAGCGGAAGCTGTAAAGATTAACAGGATTGTAGCACAGACAAGTCTACAACAGTAGAATACGGAAGTTGAACGTTTTTTGACAAAGATGGTTATGAACATTGTTGACATTAACAATAGAATAGCAAAAAAAACTCCTCTTTTGTATGAGGAAATATTAATAAGCAGTGATACGGTTTTATATATTGTTGAAATCAATAATCTTAAAATGATACCTGATTTTGACAGATATATTTCTCTTGCTAATAAAATTAAGAGCAATTATAAAAATGAAAAGTCTTTATTACAGTCTTTAGCAGGAAAATGCCTTTTATTGCATGGCCTTGAAAAAAGAATGAATAAGAGAATATCTGAAGACGACATTATGATGGAAAAGCTTGAGCATGGTAAGCCTTATTTGGTTAATCACAGGGATATTGAATTTAATATATCTCATAGTGGCGATTTCGCAATATGCTCGATTTCAATGCATTCTACAGGAGTAGACATAGAAAATACAGATAGGAAAAACACTGATATATTACCATTAAAAAAGACATTTACTTGTAAAGAAAGAGAAAAGTATAATTTGGAAGATTTTTTCAGAATATGGGTAATGAAAGAAAGCTATCTGAAAATGAAGGGCACCGGGCTTAGTTATGATATGACAAAGCTTGAAACGGATGAAATAAATGATGTTAATTTTTATCTTTTCAATTTTGATAAATATATCGTATCTGTGAGTGAACCTATTATCTGTGAGTGAACCTATTGTTTAAGCTGGATAAGTAATTATAAGCTATAATTGACTTTTTTATTTTAGCTTCTAAATTATGATTTGGTAAAACTTAGAGGAACAATGTATTTATTTTTTACAGGTTAGCAAATCTTATATTTAAATGAAAAATTTTATAAAAAATTAATAATTCGGAGACATTTAGTTCACAATTTGAACATATAATGTCGCGTGGTTTATTGATTTATTTTGTAAGAGAGTATGCTTTAAAGTTAGGAAGGAAAAGAAATGCTTGAATTAAAAAACATAGTTAAAGACTATCCTGCAGGTGATCAGGTGGTCAGAGCACTTAAGGGAGTAACCCTTAATTTTAGAAAAAGCGAATTTGTTTCAATTCTTGGTCAGTCAGGCTGCGGTAAGACAACCTTGCTTAATATCATAGGTGGCCTTGACAAGTATACAGAT
The DNA here is from genome assembly GCA_024403335.1 of Lachnospiraceae bacterium. Lineage (GTDB taxonomy): Bacteria > Bacillota > Clostridia > Lachnospirales > Lachnospiraceae > JAKSSA01. The sequence continues at coordinate 18,257 of JAKSSA010000010.1, read as the reverse complement.
GGTGATCTTTGCATTAATGGTATTTCAACCAAGAAGTATAATGACAGAAAATGGGATGCATACAGAAATCATTCGGTAGGTTTTATATTCCAAAGTTATAACCTGATTCCTCATCAGAGCGTTTTGCAGAATGTAGAGCTTGCTTTGACAATTTCAGGTGTATCAAAGAAGGAAAGAAGAAGAAGAGCAATTGAAACCTTGACACAGGTTGGTTTAGGTGATCAGATTTATAAAAAGCCTAATCAGATGTCAGGTGGTCAGATGCAAAGAGTTGCTATTGCACGCGCATTGATTAATGACCCTGAGATTTTGCTTGCAGATGAACCTACAGGTGCGCTTGACTCAGAGACAAGTGTACAGGTAATGAACATATTGAAATCAATTTCAAATGACAGACTTATTATTATGGTTACTCATAATCCGGATTTGGCATATGAGTATTCAAGCCGTATTATCAAGTTATTGGATGGTAAAATTGTTGATGATTCAAATCCTTATGAACCTGAAAATAATGGTATTACAGAGGCAACACAAACAGAAGCTTCTAAATATTTGAAGAAAGATGTTGATGAAAACGGAGAGCCTTCTGTTGGCGTAAAGGTTGTAAAGGGCAAAAATAACAGAACAATCCGCAATATTGACGGAAGCGTTAATCTTGATGACGAAACTTGTGCTAAAAAGAATGAGGAAAAGACTGAAAATGGCAGTAAGACAATAGAAAAGAAGAAACCTTCCATGTCATTTTTTACAGCTGTTTCTCTTTCTTTGAACAATTTGATGACAAAAAAGGCAAGAACTTTTCTTACTGCATTTGCAGGCTCAATAGGTATAATTGGTATCGCTTTGATTTTATCTTTGTCAAGTGGTTTCCAGGCATATATTGATAAGGTGCAGGAGGACACACTTTCTACATATCCTCTTACCATTCAGTCAGAAACTATTGATTTTTCGGCAATGCTTGGTAATAGAACACAGGAGGCCGATGAAAAGGTTGAGACAAGGAAGGAAGATGTAATTCGTGTTCTTGACATATCAACTGATATGTACAATGCAATGATTACTGAAAGAAAGCAAAACGACTTAGCTTCCTTTAAGAAGTATCTTGAACAGGAAAAAGATTCTTTTGATGGCTTGGTAAGTGCAATTGGTTATACTTATGATGTTACTCCTAAGATATATTCAAAGGATTTATATGGTAATACTTTAAGAGTTAATCCAAGTACTGTAATGGATTCAATGGGAATGTCTAATATGTCAGGTATGTATTCTCAGATGTCAAGTATTGGCGGTATGGGAATGATGGGAACGGACATGGATGTTTTCTGCGAACTGCTTGATAATCAGCAACTGCTTCAGTCACAGTATGATGTGATAGCCGGAAGATGGCCTTCAAATAAGCAGGAAATGATATTCGTTGTTACAAGGCATAACATGGTTTCCGATACAGTGCCTTATGCACTCGGATTAATGGATCAGTCAAGTCTTAAGGCTTTTCTTGAAGGTAAAGCAATAGAGAAGACAGGTGAAGACGAATATACCTATGATCAGATTCTTGGACTTCCTTTTAAACTCGTTTTAGATGCGGATTTTTATGAATTTGATGAAAAAACAGGTACTTATGTTGATAAATCTGAAGACGCAGTTTATATGGCCAAGATTTTGGAACAGGCCTTGGAATTAAAGATTGTTGGTATAGTAAGACCTAAAGAAGGTGTATCGGCATCAGCAATTTCAAATACAATCGGTTATACCAGAGAACTTACAGAATATGTTATCGAAAAGACAAATGAATCTGCAATAGTTAAAAAGCAGATAGAGAATCCTGAAACTGATGTTTTTACAGGTCGTCCATTTGCCGGAACAGATGCAGCAAAGGAACAGTCAAGCAAACCTATGGATTTTGCTTCAATGACACCTGAACAGCAGGCATATTTTAAAAATCTTTCACCTGAAGAACTTCAGGCTGTTATGGCACAGTATGCTAAAAACATGGTTTCTGAAGCAACCTATGATAAGAATCTTAAGATACTTGGCGTATGTGATTTAGAGGTGCCTTCAACTATTAGTCTTTATCCTGTCGATTTTGAATCGAAAGATAAGATTGAGGAAAAGATCGCTGAGTACAATGCTACCTTGCCTGAGGGAGAAGGTATCAGATATACTGATTACATAGGTGTTTTGTTAAGCTCAATTACTACAATTATTAATGCAGTAACTTATGTATTGATAGCCTTTGTTGCAATTTCATTAGTGGTTTCTTCAATAATGATTGGTATTATAACTTATATTTCAGTACTTGAAAGAACCAAAGAAATCGGTGTTTTACGAAGCATTGGTGCATCAAAGCGTGATGTTAAGCGAGTATTTAATGCAGAAACTTTAATTATCGGTTTGGTCAGCGGAACATTAGGTATTGCAATAACAGTACTTCTTGATATTCCTATTAACTTTATAATCAATCATTTTGCTAAGATCGGTAATGTTGCTGCATTACCTTGGCAGGGTGGAGTAGCTTTAATTCTTATAAGCATGTTCTTAACTATTATTGCCGGTTTGCTTCCTGCATCAATGGCAGCAAAGAAAGACCCTGTTGTTGCACTTAGAACAGAATAGTAAGAAAGTAATAATAGAAAAGTAATAATAAGAAAGTAATAATAAGAAAGTTCAGCTTGTTTTAGCTTTTAGTTGTTTTTTTAATAAAAATCAGATATTATTTACTGGTTGTTATCTGTAATGCAGAATAATGACCGGTAAATTTTTTTTAAGGAAATAAAGATGGGAAATTATAAGGATAAAATCAGAAACTTTTGCATAATTGCGCATATTGATCATGGCAAATCTACCTTGGCGGACCGTATTATTGAAATGACGGGTGTACTTACAACAAGAGAAATGCAGGCACAGGTACTCGATAACATGGATTTGGAACGAGAACGCGGTATTACTATTAAAGCTCAGACTGTGCGCTGTATATATAAAGCAGATGATGGTGAAGAGTATATTCTTAATCTTATTGATACGCCAGGACATGTTGACTTTAATTATGAGGTTTCAAGAAGTCTGGCAGCATGTGAAGGTGCAGTTTTGGTCGTAGATGCTGCGCAGGGAATAGAAGCACAGACTTTGGCGAATGTTTATCTTGCACTTGATCATGACCTCGAAGTTTTTCCTGTTATTAATAAAATTGATCTTCCAAGTGCTGAACCTGAAAGAGTAATCAATGAAATAGAGGATGTTATTGGCATTGAGGCTATGGATGCACCACTGATTTCTGCAAAGCAGGGGCTTAATATCAAGGATGTACTTGAGATGATAGTTAAGAAGGTGCCAGCACCAAAAGGAGATGAGGAAGCACCTTTAAAAGGTTTGATTTTTGATTCTATTTATGACTCTTACAAAGGCGTAATTGTTTATATGAGAGTTATGGATGGTTCAATAAAGCCAGGCGAAAGAATTAAGATGCTTGCAACAGGTGCAGAGGCAGATGTTGTAGAAGTAGGAACCTTTGGTCCTGGTCGTTACATGCCATGCGATGAACTTAAAGCCGGAATGGTAGGCTATATAACTGCAAGCTTGAAAAATGTTAAAGATACAAGAATCGGTGACACCATTACCAAAGCTTCACGACCTTGTACTGAAGCATTACCCGGTTACAAGAAAGTACAGTCGATGGTTTATTGCGGAATGTATCCTGCAGACGGTGCACATTATCAGGACTTAAAGGATGCACTTGAAAAGCTTCAGTTAAATGATGCTTCCATAAATTATGAGCCTGAAACTTCTATTGCTTTAGGTTTTGGCTTCCGTTGTGGCTTCCTTGGTTTGCTTCATCTTGAAATCGCTCAGGAAAGACTTGAAAGAGAATATAATCTCGATTTGGTTACTACAGCGCCTTCTGTTATTTATCATGTTTATAAGACAAATGGTGACATGATTGAACTTACAAATCCTACCAATCTCCCTGATGCTTCAGAGATAGATCACATGGAGGAACCCTTTGTATCGGCTGAAATTATGGTTACAACCGAATTTGTTGGCGCAATAATGACTCTTTGTCAGGAACGAAGAGGTATTTATAAAAGTATCGAGTATATAGAAAAAACAAGAGCTTTATTGAAGTATGATATGCCTTTGAATGAAATCATCTATGATTTCTTTGATGCTTTGAAGTCGCGTTCTAAAGGTTATGCAAGCTTTGATTACGAGTTAAAGGAATATGTGCCTTCAAAGCTTGTAAAGCTTGATATTCTTATCAATCATGAAGAAGTTGATGCACTTTCTTTCATTGTTCATGCGGATAGTGCTTATGACAGAGGAAGAAGAATGTGTGAGAAGCTTAAGGATGAGATTCCACGTCATATGTTTGAAATTCCAATTCAGGCAGCAATAGGTAGTAAAATTATAGCAAGAGAGACCGTTAAGGCTGTTCGTAAGGATGTTCTTGCAAAATGCTATGGTGGTGATATTTCGCGTAAAAAGAAGCTTCTTGAAAAACAGAAGGAAGGCAAAAAGCGTATGCGCCAGATTGGCAGCGTAGAAGTGCCTCAGAAGGCTTTTATGAGTGTTCTTAAACTGGATGAAGAATAGCTTTTTAACTAAATTGAGTGAAATAAGAAACTTATTACATTTATCTTCACATTTAAGTGCAAAAATGCTTGACATATGAGGATACTTAATGTATTATTCTTAATTGTGTTTTAGAAAACGTCCGTGTCCTGTTTTTTAAGACATCTCATGCGATTATTTATACAATTTTCGGAGGTGTTACATGGCTAATATTAAGTCAGCTAAGAAAAGAATTAAAGTTATTGAAACAAAGACTTTAAGAAATAAGATGATCAAGTCTAAGGTTAAGACATTGGTAAAGAAGGTAGACGCAGCTGTTGCAGCTAAAGATGCAGCTTTAGCTAAGACCGCTTTACATGATGCAGTTGTTGCAATTGACAAGGCTGCTGCAAAGGGCATCTTCCACAAGAACAATGCTGCCAGAAAGGTTTCAAAGCTTACATTGGCTGTAAACAAGATTGCCTAACTAAAACATTAAACGTAAAACAGCAGACCTAACCCATCTGCTGTTTTTTCTTTATATAGATATTGTTTGTGACTACAAAATCAGGAGACAAGAATAATATGAAAATTACATCTGTAAAAGGAACACTTGATTATTTGCCTAAGGAAACTGCATTGAGAGATTACCTTCAGAATACAATTCTTGATACTTATCGTTCATGTGGTTTTGAAAGAATAACTACTCCTATTTTAGAGGATATTGAAAATCTTGACAAAAGTGAAGGTGGAGAGAATTTAAATCTTATCTTCAAAGTAATGAAAAGAGGCGAAAAGTTTACAGAAGCCATAGCAAATGGTAAATTCAATGAGCTTTCAGATATAGGACTTCGCTATGATCTTACACTTCCTTTATCAAGATATTATGCATGTAATAAAGATAAGCTTTCAACTCCCTTTAAAGTAATTCAGGTTGACAGAGTATTCAGAGCTGAAAGACCTCAGAAGGGCAGACTTCGTGAGTTTGTTCAGTGCGATATTGATATACTTGGAAGTGAATCAATTAATTGTGAAATTGAGCTTATAGATACCACTGCAAAGGCTTTACTCAGAGTTGGCATTGACAATTTTAAGGTTAAAATAAATGACCGTAGAATATTAAGAGGTATTATTACAGGCGCAGGTTTTGAAGAAAGTGAATGTGACAGTGTGTGCATTACATTTGATAAGCTTGATAAGGTCGGAATTGAAGGCGTTAAAGCTGAACTTGAGGAAAAAGGCTTTAAGCAGGAAGCAATTGATAAATTTATTGAATTTGTTAGTGTAAAAGAATTTAATCTTGAAAATGCATCAAAGTTTGTTGAGGATAAGGAAGCAGTAAATAATTTAGCAACTATTATTTCTACAGTTAAGTCTTTGACAAATGGCAAGTATGACATAGTTTATGATCCTTCTTTGGTAAGAGGACAAGGCTATTATACAGGTACTGTATTCGAGGTTGAATCTCTTGATTTTCATGGTGCAATAGCCGGTGGTGGAAGATATGATAACCTTATCGGCAAGTTCTTAGGACAGAAGGTGCCTGCAGTAGGTTTTTCAATCGGATTTGAACGTATTGCCGGTATTTTACTTGAAAAAGGAGCTTCTAACCAGGCATCCCCTAAGAGAATAGCTTTGATTTATAATCAGAATGAGGTATTAGAAGCAATTAAGAAGGCTGATGAGCTTCGTAAAGAATATTATGTTACTCTTTTTGAAATGCCTAAGAAGCTTGGTAAGTTCTATGGAAAACTCGAAGAACAGAATTATTATGGCTGCCTTATTTTAGGAGAAGGCAACGAAATGAAAATTTTTGGTTAGTTGAATAAGGAAAATGAATTAAAACAGAATATTATAAATATGGAAAAGGAATTGGGCGTATATGTCCACATTCCTTTTTGTGTGCGCAAATGTAATTACTGCGATTTTCTTTCATTTCCATCCTGTAAAGAAGAACGAAAAGCCTATGTGAAGGCACTTTTGGAAGAAATTTCATATTACAGCAGCTTTATTAATGCACACAAGCTTAAGACTGTATATTTTGGTGGCGGAACGCCGTCATTACTTGATACAGAAGATTTGAAGCTTATTTTTGATGCAGTGACCATTAATCAGGATAGAAAAGGCATATGCGATTTTGATACTTTTGAGGCAACAATTGAAGTAAATCCCGGAACAGTTGACTATGATAAGCTAAAAAGGATGAAGGAAATTGGGTTTAACAGATTAAGTATAGGATTACAGTCTGTTAATGATGATGAACTTAAATTAATGGGCAGAATACATACCTATGAAGATTTTTTAAATACCTATTCTTTCGCAAGAAAAGCAGGCTTTGAAAACATAAATATTGATATTATAAGTTCTTTGCCGTATCAGACAGAGGAAAAATATCTCAATACACTAAATACTGTTATTTCCTTAGAGCCTGAACACATATCCTCATATTCACTTATAATAGAAGAGGGAACTTTATTTTTTGAAAAGTATGCAAATGGTGATTTTCTGCCGGATGAAGATACTGACAGGGCTTTTTATAAAATGACAAATGATATTTTGGAAAAGCATGGATATCATCGTTATGAAATATCAAATTATTCAAAGCATAATTTCCAAAGTCGGCATAATAGCTCGTATTGGACAGGAAAGGAATATTTAGGAGTAGGGCTTGGGGCCTCCTCACTTGTTGGAAATGAGAGAAGGACAAACACAGCTTTTATTAAAGAGTATTTAAAATGGACTGATTTAATTAAAAAAACGGTTGCTTTGGAAAATGGTGTCAAAAATGCTAAAGACTTAGCTTTATGTAATGGATTATATGAAGTTACAGAAGTACTTTCAAAAAAGGATAAAATGTCAGAATTTATGATTCTTGGTTTAAGAATGACAGAAGGAATTAAGAAATCTGAGTTTAGAAGACAATTTGGTAAAGAAATTGAAGAGGTATTTGGAAAAGAACTGAAAGAGAATATAAAAAATGGGACTATAGTAACAAAAGACGATGTAATAAGACTTTCAGAGTTCGGACTTGATGTAAGTAATCGGGTTTTTTGCGATTTTTTGTAGTATTTTTGTAGACTTTTATTATTGTTTGTGCTTTAATTCAAAAAGTAAGATATTAATTAGCGATAATATTTTAGCTGATATACAGGAGGAAAAAAGTGACTGCACTTGAGCGTTTTTTAAATTATATTAAATATGATACTGAATCAGAAGATGATTCAATAACTTTTCCAAGTACTGAAAAACAGCTTGAACTTTTGAAAGCTTTAAAAGTTGAACTTGAAGATATGGGCGCATTTAATGTGCGTATGGATGACTATGGTTATGTATATGCTACTATTCCCTCGAATATGGGAGGAACAGATGCATATTCATTGGGGTTTGTTGCACATGTTGATACTTCTCCGGCTATTTCCGGAAAAAATGTAAAGGCCAGAATTGAAAAATATCAAGGAGGAAAGATTGTACTTAACGATGAGCTTGAGATTTTCATGGATGAAGCAATGTTCCCTTATCTTTCTGACTTGAAAGGACAGGATTTGATAGTTACTGACGGAACTACTTTACTTGGCGCTGATGATAAGGCCGGAGTAGCAGAAATCATGACTATGGCTGAAATTCTTTTGACTCATCCTGAAATAAAACACAGAGAGATACAGATTGCTTTTACTCCTGATGAAGAAGTGGGGGCAGGTGTTGATCATTTTAATGTCAAAGGTTTTGGAGCAAAATTTGCTTACACTGTAGACGGTGGCGCAATCGGCGAAATAGAATATGAGAATTTCAATGCAGCTACTGGTAAGCTTCATATAAAGGGAAGCAGTATTCATCCTGGTGATGCAAAAGGAAAAATGATTAATGCCATGTTATTAGGTATGGAATTTGAAAGTCTGTTGCCTGAAGCTGAAAAGCCCCAGTACACAGAAGGATATGAAGGCTTTTTCCATCTTGATCATTGCAAGGGCAGTGTTGAAAGCGCTGACTTTATGTATATCATTAGAGACCATGACAGTGCTAAGTTTGAGAAAAAGAAAGCTTTATTTAAAAGCGCTGCGAACTTCCTTAATGAAAAATATGGCTCAGGCACAGTCGAATGTTATGTAACTGACAGCTATTATAATATGTAAGCAAAGGTTGAACCTCATATGTTCCTTATTGAAGATGCTAAATCAGTAATGGAAGAAATGGGTATAGTACCTAAGATTGTACCTATCAGAGGTGGTACGGATGGTGCGAGACTTTCATATATGGGAATTCCCTGTCCGAATCTTTGCGCAGGTGGTTATAATTTCCATGGAAAATATGAATTTATTCCGGCTGAATCACTTGATAAGATTGCCAATATGCTTGTGAAGCTTGCATGCAAATAAATCTTTATTTTTAAAATTAGTGTGACTTTTTAGTTATAAGATGATTTTTATAAGAACATCATAAACCATAAGTTTATGGTGTTTTTTATTTATAGTATAGCTTTATGGTTGATTAAATATTACTGTAACGTTTTTTTTAATACATCTTATATTTTCTTGATATATTAATGTTTTTTTAATGAAAAAGTGTTGACATTCTTCTTGGAAAGGATTAATATATGCACAGTTGATTAGCACTCGAAACGAATGAGTGCTAACAAGGAAAAGAGAGGAAAGGTTATGGAACTTGACGAAAGAAAAAAAGCAATACTTTATGCCGTAGTTAAGAATTATCTTGAAACAGGTGAACCCGTAGGTTCCAGAACGATTTCCAAGTATACGGATTTAAATCTTTCTTCGGCCACAATAAGAAATGAAATGGCAGATTTGGAAGAGATGGGTTATATTTTCCAACCTCATACTTCCGCAGGAAGAATTCCATCTGATAAAGGCTACAGATTGTATGTTGATACGATGATGGAAGCAAAAGTGCAAGAAATAGATGAAATGAAGGAAGTGCTTAAGGAAAAGGCAGACAAGATGGAAAGTTTGCTTGAACAGGTAGCTAAAATTCTTGCAAATAATACAAAATATACTTCATTGGTTACAGGACCTAAGTACAGAAGTAAAAAAGTTAAGTTTATACAGCTTACGGATGTTGATGAAAATCAAATCATATGCGTAATGCTTATAGAAGGTAATGTTGTTAAAAACAAGGTTATTAATACTAAAGAATCCATAACGAAGGAAAATCTGGTTAAGCTTAATCTTATTTTGAACTCCTTCTTACAGGGAAGAGATTTAGAGGAAATAACACTTGAGATAATAAGCCAGATAAAAGCACAGGCTGAAGGTTTGGGAGATGTGGTTAATGAGATTCTTGATGTAGTGGCAAGGGCCATTAATGAAGAAGAAAGAGTGCAGATTTATACATCTGGTGCGACCAACATTCTTCGTTATCCTGAACTTGGTGACAGACAGAGAACAACTGAGCTTTTATATGCCATTGAGGATAAAGGTGAAATTGAAAAGCTTGTTCAAAACGATGGTGAGGACAAAGGAATTCATATTCAGATTGGTGATGAGATGCCTTTGGATGCAATGAGAGATTGTTCAGTAATTACGACTACCTACGAAATAGAAGATGGTGTTTATGGAAAAATAGGTATCGTAGGACCTAAGAGAATGGACTATGACAAGGTTGCCGGTACACTTCATTCTCTTCGCACACAGCTTGATGAGATTTTTAAGAAGAATAAAGATAAGTAATATGGGAGGCTTGAGTTGGAAGAAAAAGACTTAAATCAGGTAACGGATGAAGAAGTTAATGAAGAAGCTTTAGAAAATGCAGAAGCAGTTGCGAATGATGAAGCTTCAGAAGGCAATGATGATGCATCTGCTATAAACGAAGAGTCAGAAGATTCATCACAGGATAGCAAGAAAGAAAAGAAAGAGAAAAAAGAAAAGAAAGACAAAAAAGACGAGAAGATTGAAGAACTTCAGGACAGATATATAAGAACTATGGCCGAGTTTGAAAACTTCCGTAAGAGAAACGAAAGAGAAAAGGCAACCATGTTTGATATGGGAGCTAAAGCAGTTATTGAGAAGCTTTTACCGATTATGGACAACTTTGAAAGAGGTTTAAAGGCCATATCGGAAGCAGATAAAGAAAACCCGTATGCACAGGGAATGGAAAAGATTTACCAGCAGTTTTCGACTACATTCAAGGAAATCGGAATTGAAACAATGGAAACAGTTGGAGAACAGTTTGATCCTAATGTTCATAATGCAGTAATGCATGTTGAAGATGAAGCTTACGGTGAAAATGAAATTGTAGAAGAATTCCAAAAGGGTTATAAGTATCATGATTCAGTGGTAAGATGCCCGATGGTAAAAGTTGCTAATTAATAGGAGGAAATACAATGGGAAAGATTATTGGTATCGACTTAGGAACTACTAACTCATGTGTTGCAGTTATGGAAGGCGGAAAGCCTGTAGTTATCGCTAATACAGAGGGCGCAAGAACAACACCTTCAGTAGTTGGTTTCTTAAAAACAGGTGAAAGAGTTGTTGGTGAACCTGCAAAGCGTCAGGCAGTTACAAATTCAGAAAAGACAATCTCTTCAATTAAGAGACATATGGGTACAGATTACAGAGTAAAGATTGACGATAAGAAGTACTCACCTCAGGAAATCTCAGCAATGGTACTTCAGAAGCTTAAAGCAGATGCTGAAAGCTATCTTGGAGAAAAGGTTACAGAAGCAGTTATTACTGTTCCTGCATATTTCAATGACGCACAGCGTCAGGCTACTAAGGACGCAGGTAAGATTGCAGGTCTTGACGTAAAGAGAATTATCAACGAACCTACCGCTGCTGCATTGGCATATGGTCTTGATAATGAAAAAGAACAGAAAATCATGGTATATGACCTCGGTGGTGGTACATTCGATGTTTCAATCATCGAAATTGGTGAAGGCGTTATCGAAGTTTTAGCTACAGCCGGTGACAACAGACTTGGTGGTGACGATTTCGATGAAAGAGTTACAAGATATATGATTGACGAATTCCAGAAGCAGGAAGGCGTTGATTTGTCAAGAGACAAGATGGCATTACAGAGATTAAAGGAAGCTGCTGAAAAGGCTAAGAAGGAACTTTCTTCTGCAACAGTTTCAAACATTAACCTTCCTTTCATCACAGCTACAGCAGATGGTCCTAAGCATTTTGAAATGAACCTTACAAGAGCTAAATTTGATGAATTAACTCATGATTTGGTTGAAAGAACACAGGGACCTGTAAAGAACGCATTACAGGATGCAGGTATTACTGCAAGCGAACTTGGTAAAGTTTTACTTGTAGGTGGTTCAACTCGTATTCCTGCAGTTCAGGATTTGGTAAAGAGACTTACAGGACAGGAGCCTTCAAAGGCATTAAACCCTGATGAATGTGTAGCAATCGGTGCTTCAATTCAGGGTGGTAAGCTTAATAATGATGCAGGTGCCGGTGATATCCTTCTTCTTGATGTTACTCCTTTGTCACTTTCAATTGAGACAATGGGTGGTATTGCTACAAGACTTATTGAAAGAAATACAACAATTCCTACAAAGAAATCACAGGTATTCTCAACTGCAGCTGATAATCAGAGCGCAGTAGATATCAATGTAGTACAGGGTGAAAGACAGTTTGCTCGTGATAACAAGTCACTTGGACAGTTCAGACTTGATGGAATCCCTCCGGCAAGACGTGGCGTTCCTCAGATCGAAGTAACATTTGATATTGACGCTAACGGTATCGTAAATGTAAGTGCTAAGGATTTAGGAACAGGAAGAGAACAGCATATTACCATTACAGCAGGTTCTAACCTTTCAGATGCTGATATTGATAAGGCTGTTAAGGAAGCTGCTGAGTATGAAGCTCAGGATAAGAAGCGTAAGGAAGCAATTGATGCAAGAAATGAAGCAGACTCTGTTGTATTCCAGACTGAAAAGGCATTGTCTGAAGTTGGTGATAAGGTAAGTGCTGATGATAAGGCTAAGGTTGAAGAAGAACTTAAGCATCTTAAGGAACTTATCGAGAAGACAAATCCTGAAGCTATGTCAGATGGCGAAGTAGAGGATTTGAAGGCTGGAAAGGAAAGCTTACTTAATGCAGCTAACTCTTTATTCCAGAAATTATATGAGCAGTCTCAGGGTGCCCAGGGTGGCGCACAGGGATTTGATCCTAATAATATGGGTGGTTTCCAGGGCAATGCAGGTTCATCAAATAATGGTGGAGATGACGTTGTAGACGGAGATTACAGAGAAGTATAATTTATATGAAGGGTGCAGGGGGAGTATAATCCCCCTGTATTCAGAATTTGCTTTTTGATATTTTTTGAGTAGATAAAGGCAAAATAAGAGGTTTAATATGGCAGAGAACAAAAGAGATTATTATGAGGTGCTTGGTATAGCAAAAGGCGCGACAGATGATGAAATCAAGAAGGCTTATCGTCGTGAAGCAAAAAAATACCATCCCGATGCTAATCCAGGAAATAAAGAAGCAGAAGAAAAATTTAAGGAAGTTAATGAAGCATATGCTGTTTTAAGTGATCCTGCAAAGAAAAGCCAATACGACAAATACGGACATGCTGCCTTTGAACAAGGTGGCGCTGGTGGTGGCGGCGGATTTGGCTTTGACGGTTTTTCAGGTTTCTCAGGTTTCGATGATATTGGCGATATTTTTAGTTCTATATTTGGTGGCAGTTCTTCAAGACGAAGCGATCCTAATGCACCAAGACGCGGCGAAGACAAGAGAGTATCAGTAAAGATCTCTTTCGAAGAGGCTTGCTTTGGTGTTGAGCGTGAAGTTCAGGTAAACACAAGAAAGATTTGCCCTGAATGTAACGGAAGTGGTGCGAAAAAAGGCTCTGAAGTTACAAAGTGTAAGCAGTGTGATGGTAAGGGAAGAATAGTATTCCAGCAGAGAAGTTTATTTGGCACTACTCAGACAGTACAGGATTGTCCTGAATGCCGCGGTAAAGGTAAAATTATTAAAGAAAAGTGTCGTGACTGCAATGGAACAGGCTTCCAGAACGAAAAGAAGACTATAGCTGTTAAAATCCCGGCTGGTATTGATGATGGACAGTCTATAAGACTTTCAGGCTTTGGCGAGCCTGGAATAAATGGAGGTCAGACAGGCGATTTGCTTGTTTCAGTTTCTGTAGCTGCAAGTAATACTTTTGAACGTGACGGAATGGATGTTTATTCAGAAGTTACAATGTCCTTTACTGAAGCTGCTTTAGGTGGAACGATTATTATCGACACCATTGACGGAAAGGTCGAATATGATATAAGACCGGGTACCCAGCCTAATACCAGAGTCAGATTAAGAAATAAAGGCATACAGAAAATTGGCAATCCATCTTTCAGGGGTGACCATTATGTTACTTTGGTGCTTAAGGTTCCTGAAAAATTAAGCAAAGAACAAAAAGAGCTGCTTGAGAAGTTTGAAGAATTAAGTAACCCGGATGGAAAGTCTAACAAGAAAGGCAGAAGATAACAATTACAGCCTCCCGAAAGGGGAGGCTTAAGTTGTTTATAAACCTAAGTGTTGAATTTGGAGGATTAAGTAAGATGAATTGGACAAAATGTTCACTGACTACAACTGAAATTGCAAGTGATTTAGTTGTAGATATGCTTCTTGGAATGGGCATTGACGGTGTTGAAACGGTTGATAAAATACCTCTTACTGAGGCAGATAAAAAAAGAATGTTTATAGATATTTTGCCTGAGTTACCTGAAGATGATGGTTTGGCAGAATTGAGGTTTTATATAGAGCCTGAAAAGGATGTCGAAGAATTGAGAATGGAAATTCTTAAGAATGCAGAAGAACTTAAAGATTTTGTTGACTGTGGGTCGCTTGAACTTAAAACTGAAAGTGTAAGGGATGAGGACTGGCAGGATAATTGGAAACAGTTTTTTAAAACTTTCAGGGTTGATGATAACATAGTAATACATCCAAGCTGGACAGAGGATAATATAAGTAATGAAAATGATCTCATAATTGAAATCGATCCGGGTACTGCTTTTGGAACCGGTTCTCATGAAACTACTCGTCTTTGTATATCAAATATCAGGAAATATATTAAAGAAGGCTCAACTGTACTTGATTTAGGTACAGGCAGTGGTATTCTTTCCATTATTTCAAAAAAACTTGGTGCTTCAAGGGTGGTTGGCTCTGATATTGATGAAATTGCTGTTAAAGTAGCCTATGAGAATGCTGCAAAGAATGGTCTTGAAGGAATGATAGAATTTTTAAAAGCTGATGTATTAAATCCTTCAGAAGAGTGTCCGATGCCAAAAGAAGGCTATGATTTAGTAGTTGCTAATATCTTAGCTGATGTAATTATTCCCTTGTCAGGAGTAGTTAGTAAGTATATGGCAAAGGATGGAGTTTTTATTTCCTCAGGAATTATTAATATCAAAGCAGAAGAAGTTAAAGACGCTTTATTGAAAAACGGTTTCGAAATAGTGAACGAAGTATGGATGAATGACTGGGTAAGTTATGCTGCAGTAAAGAAGTGAGGTAATATGCCGCGTTTTTATACAGAGAAAGAGAATATTGGTGATGACGAAATAGTTATAAAAGGTGGAGACTTTAATCATATTAAAAATGTCCTTCGTATGAAAATTGGTGAGCATTTAACTGTTTGTGATGCTTTAGGGCAGGATTATGAGTGCGAGATTAATCTTTTCTTGCAAAATGAGGTCAGACTTACTATAATTGACAGGTTCGAAACAACGACTGAGCTTCCTGCAAGAATAACTTTGTATCAGGGATTTCCTAAAAAGGATAAGATGGAGCTTATTATTCAGAAGGCAGTTGAACTTGGGGTTACAAGAATAGTTCCTGTTATGACTAAACGCGTAATTGTTAAGATAGAGGATAAAAAGAAAGAACTATCCAAACTTGAGCGTTTTAATGCAATATCTGAAAGTGCTGCTAAACAGTCAGGTCGTGGAATTATTCCGGTTGTTGAACCTTTAATGACTTTTGAAGAAGCATTAAAGGCTGCTAAAGATGATGAAATCGCGATGATACCTTATGAAAAGGCAGATAATATATCTGATACCAAAGAAATAATGTCTGGAATAGGAAAGGCTAAAAGCATTTCTGTCTTTATTGGGCCTGAGGGCGGATTTGAAGAAATTGAAATTGAAAAAGCAATCAATGAAGGAATAAAACCGGTTACTTTGGGAAAGAGAATTCTTAGAACCGAAACAGCAGGATTAGCAATTCTTTCTTATATTATGATGACAAAGGAACTTGAAAACAGTAAAGTTTGAAACGGAAGAGAAAATGCGCGAGATATATCTTGATAATGCAGCAACAACAAGAACCGACAGGGAAGTTGTTGAACTTATGAATAAAGTAATGCTTGAAGATTACGGAAATCCTTCTTCAAAGCATTTACTTGGATTACATGCGGAAAAATATATAAAAGAAGCTAAAGAACGCATATGCAAGGTTTTAAAGTGCGAAGGTAGCGAAATTGTTTTTACTTCAGGCGGAACGGAATCAAATAATACTGCATTAATTGGTGCTGCCTATGCAAATAAGCGCAAGGGTATGCATATTATTTCTACAAGAATTGAACATGCGTCAGTTTATAATCCTTTATTTTTTCTTGAAGATAATGGTTTTGAGGTAACTTATATTGGAACTGACAAATATGGGCATGTGGATGTCGATGCATTAATAAAGGCTGTAAGAAGTGATACAATACTTATTGCAGTGATGCATGTTAATAACGAAATCGGTTCAATAAATGATATTGAGCGCATTGGTAAGGAAGCTAAGAGCATCAATCCTGAAGTTTTATTTTTTGTAGATGCCATACAGTCCTTTGGTAAAGTAAAGATTGTGCCTAAAAATGCAATGATTGACATGATGAGTGTCAGCGGGCATAAAATATATGGCCCTAAGGGAAGCGGATTTTTATATATTAAAAATAAAACTAAAATAAAACCCATTATATATGGCGGTGAGCAGCAAAAAGGAATGAGATCGGGAACGGAAAATGTTCCTGCCATCGCAGGACTTGGGCTTGCTGTTAAAAAGATGTTTGATTCTTTTGACGAAAATGTTAATTCCATGTATGAGGTTAAAAAACATTTCATAAAAAGATTAGAAGAGGTTGAAGGCGCTTCAGTTAATGGTATTCCTGAGAATTCAGTGCTTGAAACAGCACCGCACGTTTTGTCAGTAAGCTTTGATAAAGTAAGAAGTGAAGTTTTACTTCATGCACTTGAGGAAAAAGGTATATATGTTTCGTCAGGTTCTGCCTGCTCTTCAAATCATCCTGCGATAAGCGGAACTTTGAAAGCTATTGGAGTAAAGAAGGAACTGCTTGATTCAACATTGAGATTCAGCTTTTCCATATATACAACAAAAGAAGAAATAGACTGCGTAATTGATGAACTGAAGGCTTTATTGCCGGTACTTAGACGCTTTACGAGAAGATAGGAAGGATAACAATGGTTTACAAGGCATTTATAGTTAAATATTCTGAAATCAGCTTAAAGGGGAAAAATCGTTTTATTTTTGAAGATAAACTTTGTGATCAGATTTCATTGCATTTGAAGGAATGCGGTGAATTTCTGGTTAAAAAAGAAGAAGGCAGAGTCTTTGTTGAGGCATTGTCAGATTATGATTATGACGAAGTAATTGATGCACTTCAGCATGTATTTGGTATAACAGCTATTTGCCCTGCCGTAAGATTAAAATCAAGAGAATGGGAAGATATTGCAAAAGGTGCAGTAGAGTATATGAAGGAGAACTACTCATCCTTTGATTTTACCTTTAAGGTATTTTGCAAAAGAGGTGACAAGCACTATCCAATCACTTCGCCTGAAATATGTGTAAATTTAGGTGAGGTTTTGCTTGACAATTTCCCTACATTAAAAGTTGATGTTAAAAATCCTCAGGAAAAGATTACGATAGAAATAAGAAATGATGCATATGTATATTCAACTGAAATAAAGGGCGCAGGTGGAATGCCTCTTGGAACTAGTGGTAAAGCAATGCTTTTGCTTTCAGGTGGTATTGACAGCCCTGTTGCAGGATATATGATAGCTAAGCGTGGCGTTACAATTGAAGCTACATATTTTCATGCACCTCCTTATACAAGTGAGAGAGCTAAGGAAAAGGTTATTGATCTTGCAAAGATTATCAGCAAATATACAGGCCATATAAAGCTTCATGTTGTTAATTTTACAGATGTTCAGCTTCATATCTATGAAACCTGTCCTCATGATGAACTTACAATTATTATGAGAAGATATATGATGATGATAGCAGAACATTTTGCAAATAAAGATCAGTGTATCGGATTAGTTACAGGTGAAAGTATTGGACAGGTTGCAAGTCAGACAATGCAGAGCTTATTAACTACCAATGCAGTTTGTACTTTGCCGGTTTATCGTCCTCTGATAGCATTTGATAAGCAGGACATTATTGATATTTCAGAAAAGATTGGAACCTTTGAAACTTCAATTCTTCCTTTCGAGGATTGCTGCACAATCTTTGTTGCTAAACATCCTGTTACAAAGCCTACTTTACAGGCTATTGAAAAAAGTGAGAAGAAGCTTGGAGAGAAGATGGAAGAGCTTGTTAAGACAGCTATTGATACAGTTGAAATTATTGAGATATAATGAAAAATCCGCACTCGAAAGAGTGCGGATGTAATTTCTAATAAAGTTCGCATCCTTTGATGCGATTAAACAATTAGCCAATAATATAAGGCTTAAGTGTTTCGAGAATCTT
>JAKSSA010000001.1 GCA_024403335.1 Lachnospiraceae bacterium | reverse complement strand
CAAAAGGATAATGATGCTGAGCAAAAGGCATTGCACCTGAGTCAAACCAGCAGTCCAAAACTTCAGGAACTCTTCTCATAGTCTTTCCACATTCAGGACACTTGCAGGTAATCTCATCAATATATGGTCTGTGGAGTTCAACTGTTAAAGCAGCATCATTTCCACTAAGCTTCTTTAATTCTTCTCTGCCTCCGATACATTCCTGGTGCTTGCAGTCTTCACATTCCCAGATATTGAGAGGAGTTCCCCAATAACGGTTACGGGAAATAGCCCAGTCCTGAATATTCTCAAGCCAGTTACCAAAACGTCCCTTACCAATTGATTCAGGAATCCAGTTTACTGTATTGTTATTTCTGATAAGATCATCTCTTACAGCAGTTTCCTTAATATACCAGGATTCTCTTGCATAATAAATTAACGGAGTATCGCATCTCCAACAGTGAGGATATTCATGTTCAAACTTAGGTGCTGAGAAGAGCTGATTTCTTGCCTCAAGGTTTGTTAATACTTCAGGATCAGCCTTTTTAACAAATAATCCGGCAAAAGGAGTTTCCTTTGTCAATTCACCTTTTCCGTCAACGAACTGAACAAAGGGAAGGTCATAATGTCTTCCAACATTAGCATCGTCTTCACCAAAAGCAGGTGCAATATGAACAATACCTGTACCATCTGACATAGTAACATAAGAGTCACATGTTACAAAGAAGCCTTTTTTACCCTGCTTTGCAGCTACCTGTGCAGCACAGTCAAATAATGGCTCATATTCCTTATATTCCAAATCCTGTCCCTTGAAGGTTTCTAAAACTTCATAAGCAGGTGCATCATCTGTCTTAAGCTTGCCCAAAACGCTGTCAAGCAAAGCACATGCCATATAATATACATAGCCGTCTGCTGCTTTTACTTTGCAGTAATCATCATCAGGATTTACGCAAAGTGCAACATTTGAAGGAAGTGTCCAGGGTGTGGTTGTCCATGCAAGGAAGAAAGCATCTTCGCCTTTTGCCTTGAAACGAACTACTGCTGAACGCTCTTTTACAGTCTTATAGCCTTGTGATACTTCAGCTGTTGAAAGAGGGGTTCCACAACGAGGGCAATAAGGAACAATCTTAAAGCCCTTATAAAGAAGGCCCTTGTCCCAAATAGTCTTCAATGCCCACCACTCAGACTCAATATAATTATCATCATAAGTTACATAAGGGTTATCCATATCAGCCCAGAAACCAACTGTTCCTGAGAAATCTTCCCACATACCCTTATATTTCCAAACAGATTCCTTACACTTTTTAATGAAAGGCTCCATGCCATACTGTTCAATCTGCTCCTTGCCGTTAAGGCCAAGAAGTTTTTCAACTTCAAGCTCAACCGGAAGTCCATGAGTATCCCAGCCGGCCTTTCTTGGAACCATCTTTCCCTTCATTGTCTGGTAACGGGGAATCATATCCTTAATAACACGTGTTAAAACATGACCGATATGTGGCTTGCCATTAGCGGTCGGAGGTCCATCAAAGAACATAAAGGTATCCTTGCCCTCGTTCTTTGCAAGACTTTTTCTAAAAATGTCTTCTTTTTTCCAGAATTCTTCAACAGCTTTTTCTCTGTCAACGAAGTTCATACTGGCATCAACTTTCAAGTACATACTGATTCCTCCCTGTACAACATATATTTACAATTTTAGCCCTTTCAGATTAAGTTAATTTCTCTTCAGTCTGCTAAGGCAAATACCTTGAATCCGCTAAAACAAAAAAACGTCCCAACGAATTACTTCATTGAGACGAGAATTCCCGCGGTACCACTCAATTTGCGCTTTACAACGCCACTTTAGGTTCTATCAAACCCTTCGCTTTAACGCAGCTTCACGGATGCGCTTAATTGCATATGCGTTAGGCACACCGGCTCGGAAGTGATTCTCTTGACAGGTCAAGTACCGATTCACACCACCCATCGGCTCTCTGTAAAATGTTCCTGTAAGACTGTCTTCGTCACAGCCATTACTATTATTATCGAGATATTAGCATTAAAGCAAAAAAAAGTCAATATAAAAAATGCAGGAAACAATTAATTGCTTCCTGCATACTGTAATCATTAATTACTAATTACTTCTCAATTGTTGTGTACATGAAGTACTTGTATCCAAGAGGATTTGAGAAGAAGCCCTTTACTGAATCATCAACCATATAAAGGTCTGTGTAGTAGTAAAGAGGAACGATACAACCTGTTGACATAAGCATGTCTTCAGCAATATGCATCATTTCGAATCTCTTATTGTTATCTGTGCAGCCCTTGATTGTTGAGATAAGTACATCGAAGGTCTCAGCCCAGGTTCCGTTTACAACCTTTGTTGAGTAACCTAAAGATGTAAGATCAAGGTTGTACATCTTAAGATTCTTGTGTCCGTCCTTGCCGAACTGAACATCGTTGTTACCTGATTCTGTTGTCCACATATCAAGGAAGCAGATAGGATCGTTGTAGTCAGCTAACCAGCCGTTACGTGCGATTGAGTACTGTCCATCCTTACGTGTGTTAAGGAAAGTATTCCATTCCTGGTTCTCAAGGTTCATTGTGATGCCAACTGTAGCCATAGCTGACTGTAAGTATTCACCGATAGCCTTGTGGCCTTCTGAAGTATTGTAAAGATATGTAAGTGTAGGGAAGTTTGTGAACTTGCTTCCATCCCAGTTATAGTACTTCTTCAAAACTTCTACAGCCTTATCGAAGTTAGACTTCAATGCACCTGTTGAAACATCATAATATCCATCAAAACCTGCATTGTTACCAGCGGTCTTGTAGAACTGTGTACCATCAGGATTTGTCATACCCATTGCTACGAATGATGAAGCGGGAACCTGTCCTGCCTGACCAATTTCTTCTACAATGTAGTTACGGTCATAGAGTAAACCGATAGCTGCTCTGATTTCTGCTCTTGCAGCTTCTGCAGCCTCGCCCTTAAGGTTTGAACCTGCAGGAAGAATTTCTTCATTGATATTCCAGCATACATAGTATGTACCAATCTGGCCTGCTACTACGAATTCTGTAGGATAATCCTTCTTAAGTGTAGCAATTTCATTTGTAGGAACATCATCGATTAATAACCATTCGCCATTCTTGAAGTTAGAAAGCATGTTATTAGCATCATCTGAAAGATAGAAGTTAATCTTACCCATTGTAACTTCGTCAGCATTTACATAGTTCTTGTTCTTTGTTAATTCGATAACACTGTTGTGATCCCACTTTGTAATTGTGTAAGCACCATTGCAAACATATGTCTTTGCTTCTGTTGCCCATGCTTCATCAGCAACTACATCTTCACGTACAGGATAGTATGTAGGGAATGCAAGTAATTCATTCCAGTAAGCAACAGAGTTAGCCAATACAACAACCAAAGTATTGTCGCTTGTAGCCTTTACATTAAGATTGTTAGGATAACCATCAACAACTTCGAACATATATCCATAGTCAGCACCAAGTTCATCGCCTGCTGCTCTCTTCCATGCAAATTCGAAATCCTTTGCTGTTAAATCCTTGCCATCTGACCACTTTAAGCCCTTCTTAAGGGTATAAGTATAAGTAACCTTACCATCAGCGCCAACAACACCTTCAGGTAATGCTTCAGCACAGTCAGGAACAATAGCAAGATTTCCCTTTGAATCCTGTGACCACTTTGCAAGACCTGCGAAAAGGTGAGCAAGCATTGTAGCACCATCTACTGCTGAATTAAGAGCCGGGTCAATTGTATCCGGTTCTGATGAAAGGCACACATTGATTGATGTGCCGTCTGCTTCATCCTTACCACAGCCTGCTAACATAGAGATAGCCATAGCAAGAACGAGCAACATTGAAAGCATTTTTTTCATCTTTCTTTTCCTCCTCTTTTTTCTTTGGGCCAAGCCCAATCCTCTTATAACCTGTCAAGTCCTAACTTCTTTTACAGATATCATTACCTTTAAAACATTTATAATTCAGAAACATGCTTAAGCAATACCGCCCATGCAAATTCATAAATATAAATTGATATCACACTTTCAGACTTGATAAATTAACAAATTAATTAATTTCTTCCACTCTGTGACAAGCCACAAAGTGATTTTTTGATACTTCCTTAAATTCCGGCATTGCCTCAGCACATTTATCAGTAGCATACTGGCATCTGGTTCTGAAAGGACAACCCGAAGGAGCATTCAAAGGACTTGGAATATCCCCTGACAAAACAATTCTCTTGTTTGCTCTGGCAATTTTCGGATCAGGAACCGGAACCGCCGACATAAGAGACTGCGAATAAGGATGTAACGGATGGTTGTAAATTTCTTCTGCAGAAGCAAGCTCAACCATCTTTCCAAGATACATAACCGCAATTCTGTCACTTATGTAACGAACTACCAGCAAATCATGTGCAATGAAAAGATAGGTCAATCCAAGCTTTTCCTGAAGTTCATCAAACATATTTACAACCTGAGCCTGAATTGAAACATCCAGTGCTGATACAGGTTCATCGCATACAATAAAGTCAGGATTAACTGCCAGGGCTCTTGCAATACCAATTCTCTGACGCTGTCCGCCTGAAAATTCATGAGCATATCTTGCAGCATGTTCACTGTTCAAGCCAACATGGCCCATCAGTTCAAGGATTTTGTCCTGTCTTTCCTGCTTTGTAGCATACATCTTATGAACATCAAGAGGTTCACCAATGATATCCGCTACAGTCATTCTGGGATTCAGAGAGGAATATGGATCCTGGAATACCATTGTTGCATGCTTTCTGAATTCCCTAATATCTTCCTTGGTTTCAATCTTTTTGCCATCGTACCAGATTTCACCGGCAGTCGGCTTGTAAAGCTGAAGAATTGTACGTCCAACTGTTGTCTTGCCACAACCGGATTCACCTACCAAACCAAGAGTTTCGCCTTTGTTGATTGTAAAGGAAACGTCATCAACAGCCTTTAATGGCTTGGTCTTAAAAAGGCCCATGTTAATGTTAAAGTATTCCTTCAAATTTTTAATTTCAATCAATGGCTTTTGTTCATTATTCTTATTTAAATCCAAGGGTTGGTTATTACTCATCGCCATCCTCCCCTCCGGCCTCTGCTCCATCTCCTGCATCCGCCTTTATGTCATTCAAGCTAAGATTCATATGCCCAATCTCAGCCAGCTTAAGTTCAATACCTTTCTCTTGCGCTTCCTTCACATTCATCCAGCAGCCAGCCTGATGAAAATCATTAATCTGATATCTCGCAGGCTTTTCTCTAAGACAAATCTTCATTGCATTCTCGCATCTTGGTGCAAAAGGACAGCCTGCTGGCATGTTCAAAAGGTCGATAGGTGTACCGGTGATAGGCTGGAGCTTCTCGCCCTTTGAATCAACTGTAGGAATTGAGCGAAGAAGACCCTTTGTATACTCATGCTTGGGATTGTAGAAAATCTCATCAGCAGTACCCTGTTCACAGATACCACCGGCATACATAACAATTACTTCATCACACATCTGGGCAACTACACCCAAATCATGGGTAATCATAATGATTGCCATTCCAAGCTTTTCCTGCAAATCCTTCATCAAATCAAGAATCTGTGCCTGAATAGTAACATCCAAAGCTGTAGTCGGTTCGTCAGCGATAAGAATATCAGGTTCACAAGCTAACGCCATCGCAATCATAACTCTCTGTCGCATACCGCCTGAGAATTCGAAAGGGTACTGCTTCATTCTCTTTTCAGGCTCATTAACATTTACCAAACGAAGCATCTCAACTGCTCTTTCGTAAGCTTGTTCTTTATTTCGTCCTGTGTGAAGCAAAATTGCTTCCATCAGCTGCTTGCCAATAGTATAGGTCGGATTAAGTGAGGTCATGGGATCCTGGAAAATGATGGACACCCTGTTACCTCGCACGTCCTTCATTACCTTTTCACCGGCATTCACCAATTCTGTTCCATCTAATTTAATTGAGCCCCCAACAATCTTACCTGTGGATGCAAGAATCTGCATTATCGAATATGCGGTAACGCTCTTTCCCGAGCCCGATTCGCCAACGATACCCAATACCTTGCCATGATCAAGATTGAAGGAAACGCCATTTACTGCCTTAACTTCACCCGCATCTGTAAAGAAGGAGGTGCGTAAGTCTCTTACTTCTAATAAAGCCATTTACTACCCCCTAACCGTTCAGCTTCGGATCGAATGCATCTCGCAAACCATCGCCGAACAAATTCAAAGACAATACAATAAGTGAAATAACAATTGCCGGAATAACCAGTCTGTATGCATAGGAGTTAACACCATTTAATGCATCACTTGCAAGTGAACCAAGTGAAGGCATCGGCGCATTAACACCTAATCCCAGGAAAGAAAGAAAACTTTCCGTAAAGATTGCATTCGGTATCTGAAGTGCTGTTGAAATAACAATTACACTGATACAGTTAGGCAAAAGATGCTTCCTTATAATCCAGGAACCCTTCGCGCCGGTGGCCTGGGCAGCGAGCACATATTCCTGTTCTCTTAATGAAAGAATCTGACCACGAATAAGTCGCGACATTGATACCCAGTAAAGAACCGCGAATACAATAAACAAACTGATAATGTTCGAACCGATTTTTGCAAACGGAGTTCCGTCAAGCTTGTTGCCAAGTGCAGTATTCAGTACTGACGCAAGCAGAATAACCATCAGCATGTCTGGCAGGGAATAGATAATATCAACTATTCGCATGATAATCATGTCAACTTTTCCACCAAAATAACCTGCGACAGAACCAAGTGTGATACCAACTACCAAAACGATGATACTTGCAAAGAAACCAACTGCAAGTGAAATTCTGGTTCCGTATACAACACGAATGAAATAATCTCTTCCCTGCGCATCTGTGCCAAAGATATGTGGGAATATGCTTTCTCCCGCTGCTATTCTGGCTTTCTCTGTCTTGCCGTAAGTAAAAGGAGCCAAATTGTTGTAAGAAGAATCTACCGGCTCACCTGGTCTTACGCCCAGCATGTTATCATAGGTATAGGGCCAGATAGCAGGAATAATTAATGATGCCAAAGTAATAACTATAATAATAATCATACTTGTTGTGGCAATTTTGTTCTTTAAAAGTCTTTTCATTCCGTCCTTGAAAAAGGTTGATGATTCACGCATCTGAACCATATATTCCTTTTCCGCGTCGCTTGCCGGAAGAAAAGCATCAACATCAATGTGCATTGAAAATGGATTTGTCTTCATCTTTCCTCCCTATTCAAGTGTGATTCTCGGGTCAACAACCTTGTACATAATATCACTTACCAAATTCATGATAACAATTAATGATGCAAGGATAATGGTTGTACCCATAATCATCGGATAATCTCGGTTTGTAATACTTGATACGAATGCACGTCCGATACCAGGAACGGCAAATACCTGTTCAACTACCAATGAACCTGTTACGATGTATGCAAGCATCGGTCCAAAGTAGGTAATTACAGGAATAAGCGAATTCTTCAAAGCATGACCAAAAATAATCTTCTTCTGAGAAACACCTTTAGCCTTCGCTGTACGAATATAATCCTGTCCTAAAACATCAAGCATTGATGACCTTGTAAGACGGGTAATATATGCCATGGGATAAAGTGCAAGAGTAATAATGGGAAGGACTAAGCCGGCAGGTGTTGAACCGTTTGCAGGGAACAGCCTGAGCTTAACCGCAAAAAGAAGCAAAAGCAATGCGCCCATAATAAATGAAGGCATTGAAACGAAGGCTGTCGTAATTACCATTATTATCTTATCAACTGCCTTGTTTCGTCGCAAAGCAGCTACTGATCCAAGCACAACACCCACAATAAGTGCAAGGAAGGCTGCGATAATACCTAACTTGGCAGAAGTTTTCATACCATCCTTAATGATAACAATAACAGTTCTTCCTCTTTGCTTAAGAGAAGGACCGAAGTCGAATTTGGTAACGATATCCTTCAAGTAAGTTCCATACTGTGTCATAAGTGGCTTGTCCAATCCGTACTTAGCCTTAAGCTGTGCTTCGGCAGCAGCTGAAATAGCTTTTTCAGAAGTAAACGGACCACCCGGTACAGCATGCATTACAAAGAAGGTAACCGTAATAACAACCCACACTGTCAGAATAGCCAGGCCGAGTCGTTTTAAAATGTAACCCAAAGTTTTTGAATTCATGACTTACCTTTCCCCTTTTTTATTTTTCTTAATATCACACATACAGCAAACTTCAACTAAAATAATGTCTGTATAAATATGCTCATTTCAAGCAAACTATTTACTTTAACACTTCAGCACTTTAGCAATGCTATACTTCATAGTAATAAAGTTTTTCCGTTGATTAGGAAGTTTAGCACAATACATTTTTCAATGCAAGGAATTTTTCTATAAAATTAAAGATATAATTATTCATATTTCTAATAAAAAAAAGCCAAAAAAAAATCAATCAGGTTTCAGATTTTATAACGCTTTCTCTAATGCAAAAATTCTTATAATCTGTTCCTGATTGATTTTTAATTAACTTATATTAATTCCTGTTTGCCTTTATTTATTTTTTATATTAATTCCTGTTTGTTTGCCTTTATGTTTTAATTACATCAAACCTTCTTTAAATAATTACCTTCTACGGAAACATGGTCAGTTACAATAACAAAAGCTCTTGGGTCATAAGAACGAACAATTCTTTTTAACTGCCCTAACTCATACTTTGAAAGCACTATCAAAAGGATTTGCGCATCAGCACCTGTATATGCACCGCTTCCGTCAATCTTTGTGATACCTCTGTAAAGAGATTTCATCAAATCCTGTTCCATTTCCTTAGTATCAATCTTACTTATGATAATAACCTCACAGTTGATATTCTGTGAATGCACCTTATCCATTGAAAGCATGAAAGAACCGGCATATACCATTGAATAAATAACTGTTTCAACACCGTATAAGCACAAGCTGACTGCATAAACTATGAAATTAACAGACAAATTCACCTTGCCAACGCTTGCATTATGCTGCTTCTTGATAAGCCATATTCCGATGATATCTGCGCCACCGCATGAGCCTCCACCAAGTAAAGCAATGCCACTTCCCATACCGCAAACAAGTCCACCAATAATACATGAAGTTACTCGGTCATTTGTTACAAGAAGCTGTGTCGGAATAGGAACAACAAGCAAAAGCACTGTTACCAATGTCATGTTTGCCATCGTCTTAAGCCAGAAGCTCTTTCCAACTTCCTTGTATGCCATAATCATGATAGGTACATTAATCATGTAATACAAAATACCGGCAATATCATAATTACCAAAGGTTAATCCGCAAAGATTCAAAATACTTCGAATCAGCTGACTGACACCCATGATGCCACTACTGTAAAGGTGCGCCGGAACTACAAACAAGTTCAAAGCGACAGCATAAATAGTCGCACCACCAAGACACTGAATCCAACGCAAAGCGTCTCTGTTTTGCAATCTGTCTTTCATTTTTCCATCCTTTTTCCGTCTTTTTCAGACTTTCACACTATATCACACACTGCGCTTCCTTGCGCAAAAGTCCGAACTCTTTAATATAGAGTCCGGACACATATCACATATCAAAACTTGAGTAAATCACTGGGATTTGTAATAAATACATCATAAACTGCCTTGATAGCATTCTCATAATCTGAATTCTTAACACCAAAGATGATATTAAGTTCACTTGAACCCTGATCAATCATTCTGATATTAATACCCTGCTTAGCCAAAGCTACGAATATGCTTGCTGCAACTCCATGATTTGATCTCATTCCACGACCTACGACAGCAATTAATGCAAGGTCTGTCTGAAGTTCAACAGAATCAGGATTTACAGAACGATGAAGTTCTGACAATACCTCCTGCTCTCTTCCTTCAAATTCAGGCTGATGAACCAAAACTGAGAAGGTGTCAATACCTGAAGGAGTATGTTCAAAGGATATGCCATATTTTTCAAAAGCTTCCAATACCTTGCGTCCAAAGCCTATCTCTGAATTCATCATATCCTTTTCGATGTTAATTGCAACAAAGCCCTTCTTGCCTGCAATACCTGTGATAATATATTCACTTGGACGGCAGGTATTTTCAACAATGAGTGTACCTTCATCTGTAGGGCAATTGGTATTCCTGATATTAATGGGAATACCCTGCTTTCTTACAGGGAATATGGCATCTTCATGCAAAACAGTAGCACCCATGTAAGATAATTCTCTTAACTCACGATAAGTAATTGCCTTAATTGAAGCCGGATTCTTAACAATTCTTGGATCTGCAATCATAAAGCCTGAAACATCAGTCCAGTTTTCATAAATATTAGCATTAATAGCACCTGCAACAATTGAACCGGTAATATCTGAACCACCTCTTGAGAAGGTACGGATAAAACCGTCTGAATTAGAACCATAAAATCCGGGAATGACAGCCTTATCAAACTCTCTTAATTTAGTCTGAAGCTTAGCATCAGTTTTCTCTGCATTAAAGCTGTCATCTTCATTAAAGCAGATAACATCTGCTGCATCGATAAAAGGAAAACCAAGATATTTAGCAAGCAAAACACCATTTAAGTATTCACCTCTTGATGCTGCATAAGCTACACCTGCTTTGTTGCTGTAATTGGTTTTGATAATTTCAAATTCTTCGTCCAAAGATACATCTAATCCAAGACCTTCAATGATTTCGTCGTATCTTGCCTTGATAACGCCTAAAATTTCATCAATGCTTTCACCTTTTTCACTAAGTTCATAGCTCTTATAAAGAAGATCTGTTACTTTTTCATCATTTGAAGATCTTTTTCCGGGAGCTGAAGGTACAACATAAACTCTTGCAGGGTCTGCTGTAATAATTTCCTTAACTTTTCTGAACTGCTCAGCATTTGCAAGTGAACTTCCACCAAATTTAACTACTTTCTTCATTATTTTAGTCCCTCGAATTCTATATTTTCACAGTTTTATGTAATATTTATTCACTTTTGCATTATTGTATACAGTAATTTTCGTATGCATTAATGCTTCTTCATTCCTTGTAATCGCCGTATACAACGGACTTTCACATACTTTTGAAGTTCATTTATTTAGTGAGAAATTATCACTTATATTTTATAAATTGTCAAGACTTTGTTTTAAATCTTCAATAATATCTTCAACATTTTCAAGACCAACAGAAACTCTTACGAAGCCCGGATTAATTCCTGCTGCAATAAGCTGCTCATCAGTAAGCTGACGATGTGTTTCTGAAGCCGGATGAAGCACACAGGTACGAATATCTGCAACATGTACCTCATTTGATGCAAGCTTCAAGCCATCCATGAACTTAATAGCCTGCTCCTTGCCACCTTTGATGGTAACTGACATAACACCGCAGCTTCCCTTAGGAAGATACTTCTGTGCTCTCTCATAATATTCATCATCTTCAAGACCTGAGTATGCAACACTTTCAATCATCGGATGAGACTTTAAAAACTTTGCTACCGCATATGCGTTTGAACAATATCTTTCCATTCTCATCGCCAGAGTTTCAAGTCCGAGATTTAAAAGGAAAGATGAATTAGCAGCCGGATAGCAACCAAAATCTCTCATCAACTGCATTCTTGCTTTGATAATATATGCAGCCTTTCCATAAGCCTTTGTATAAATTGTTCCATGATAAGATTCATCAGGTTCGGTAAATTCAGGGAAGTTTCCATTTGTCCAGTCAAAGGTACCGCAGTCTACGATAACACCGCCTACCTGCAAAGCATGTCCATCCATGTATTTTGTGGTTGAGTGAGTAATAATATCTGCACCAAATTCAACCGGTCTGCAAAGATAAGGAGTTGCAAAGGTATTATCAATAATAAAAGGAATACCATGGCTGTGTGCTAATGTGGCAAACTTTTCAATATCAAGGATTTTTACTGCCGGATTGGCAATTGTTTCACCAAATACACACTTTGTATTAGGCTTAATCTTCTTGCCAAGCTCCTCCAAAGACTCTTCCTGGTCAACGAAAATACATTCAATGCCAAATCTTTTCAGGGTAACACCGAACAAATTGATGGTTCCGCCATATATGGTAGAAGAACACAATACACTGTCACCGGCTTTGCAAAGATTTAAAATTGCAATTAAGTTTGCTGCCTGGCCTGAAGAAGTGCACATAGCAGCAACACCACCCTCTAATGCAGCGATTTTCTTCTCAACAGCATCTGTTGTAGGATTTGAAAATCTTGAATACATGTGCTCCATCGGATTATCAAACAAATCTGCGATGTGCTTTGTTGAATCAAAAACATAGGTTGTACTCTGCACAATAGGCATTACTCTGGGTTCGCCGTTTTTAGGTGTGTATCCTGCATGCAGGCATTGTGTCTCAATTTTCATAGCATTTCTCCTTAATAACTACAATTAATAACTTAATTAATATCTCAATTAACAGTCTGGTTCATTTTACTACATTAAAGTGATGAATTCAAGCAAATTAACCATTTAACTTTACTGATATGCTGTTTCTTCTCATTATTCAGCCAAAGTTGCAACCAAAGTTTTATTGCCAAAAAGATCTTTTTCAACTTCTATCCTGATAATGCTGTCTTCAGGTACTTCGTCTGAAAGCATCAGCTTGGCACATGCGGTTTCAACATTTTTCTGGATATATCTTCTTAACGGACGGGCACCAAACTCAGGCTCATAAGCCTCTTCAATAATTAAATCCTTTGCATCGTCTGAAAGCTCAATGGTAATATTTCTGTCTTCAAGTCTCTTGTTTACAGAAGCCACCTGTAAATCAGCAATTCCTGCGATATTTTCCTTTGTCAAAGGCTTGAACATAATAATTTCATCCAAACGGTTGATAAATTCAGGTCTGAAATGTTCATGGAGTTCTTCCATAACCTCTTCATTTGCTTCCTCAGAAATTTCACCATTTTCGTCAATTCCTGCAAGAAGTGAATGTGAGCCAAGGTTTGAAGTCATAATAAGAATAGTATTCTTAAAATCAACCAGTCTGCCCTGTGAATCTGTTATTCTTCCGTCGTCTAAAACCTGTAAAAGAATATGGAAAACATCCGGATGTGCCTTTTCCACTTCATCAAACAATACAACGGAATATGGCTTTCTTCTTACTGCTTCGGTAAGCTGTCCGCCCTCGTCATAGCCTACATATCCCGGAGGCGCTCCGATAAGTCTTGACACAGAATGCTTTTCCATATATTCACTCATATCAATTCTTATCATGTTATTTTCATGATCAAATAAACTTTCTGCAATAGCCTTGGCAAGTTCTGTCTTACCAACACCTGTAGGGCCTAAGAAAAGGAAGGAACCGATAGGTCTTTTAGGGTCTTTAATTCCGGCTTTTGAACGAATAATAGAGTCTGTTACCCTGTTAATTGCATCATCCTGTCCTATTACTCTTCTGTGTAATACATCTCCAAGCTCTAAGGCCTTTCGCTTCTCGCCTTCTGTAAGCTTTGTCACAGGAATGCCTGTCCACCTTGAAACAATCTTTGCGATTTCATCCTCATCAACATTTTCGTGTACAAGTTCATTTCCCTTTGAACTATGCTTCTGCTCAGCCACTTCCAAAGCCTTCTTAAGTTCAGGCAGTTTTCCATATTTAAGCTCTGCTGCTTTATTCAAATCATATGCCGTTTCAGCAACAGCAATCTGATTATTGGTTTCTTCAATCTGAGTCTTTAAAGCATGAATCTTTTCAACTTCTGCCTTTTCATTCTCATACTGCGCTCTTCTGTTAGCATACTGTTCTTTAATTCCTGATAATTCTTCCTGAAGCTCTGAAAGTCTTAAAGCACTTGCTTTGTCAGTTTCCTTTTTTAATGCTGCTTCTTCTATCTCAAGCTGCATCATCTTTCTGTTAAGATCATCAAGTTCTGTTGGAAGAGAGTTAAGTTCTGTCTTGATAAGTGCACATGCCTCATCCACCAAATCTATCGCCTTATCAGGTAAAAATCTGTCAGTAATATACCTTTTTGACAAAACTGCTGCTGAAACCAAAGCTGCATCGGTGATTTTTACGCCATGATAATTTTCGTATCTTTCCTTTAAACCTCTGAGGATTGAAATTGTTTCCTCAACTGTGGGCTCATCAACCATTACAGGCTGGAAACGTCTTTCAAGTGCAGGATCCTTTTCGATATATTTTCTGTATTCATCCAAGGTTGTCGCACCAACACAGTGTAATTCGCCTCTTGCAAGCATGGGCTTAAGCATGTTTCCTGCATCCATACTTCCTTCTGAAGCACCGGCTCCAACGATTGTATGAATTTCATCAATGAAAAGAATTATCTGGCCCTCTGCATTCTTAACTTCCTCCAAAACAGCCTTTAATCTTTCCTCAAACTCACCTCTGTATTTTGCGCCCGCAACCAAAGCACCCATATCAAGGGAATAAAGACTTTTATCCTTAAGATTTGAAGGAACATCACCTCTTACAATACGAAGTGCCAAACCTTCTGCTATCGCAGTCTTACCAACACCAGGCTCACCCATCAAAACAGGGTTATTCTTTCTCTTTCTTGAAAGAATACGAATAACATTTCTGATTTCCTCATCTCGTCCAATTACCGGATCAAGCTTCTGTTCCCTTGCTCTTTGTGTTAAATCAGTTGCAAATTTTGTCAGTGTCTCATAAGTATCCTCGGGATGATCCGTTGTTACCTGCTGATTTCCTCTTATGGTTGCCAGCGCTGCCAAAAATCTTTCTCTGTCAATATTAAAATCCTTCAAAAGATTTTTTAAATCCCTTGAACCGTTTTTCATCATACTAAGGAATATGTGCTCAACAGAAACATAACTGTCTCCCATTGCCTTAGCTTCATTTTCTGCATATATAAGTGAGCTGTTAAGCTCTGCGCCGCACCACAGCTTTCCGCCCTGTACTTTAGGGCGCTTTCTTATAAGTCCTTCTACCTGCGCAAGAAAAACTTTTTCGTCAATTTCCATTCGGTTAATCAGTTTCCCAATCAAACCATCCTCTTGTGTAAGTAAAGCATACAGGAAATGTAAATCTGTCATTTCCTGGTTCCCGAAATCAGCTGTCACCTTTTCAGTATCATTCAGTGCTTCAATTGATTTCTGAGTAAACTTACTGATATTCATATTCTGCCTCCTTTAAAATTTCCCCTCTGCTTTTGCTCGTTATGATATTATTATTACTATTCAAGAGGCAAATGCAGCTTTAAATTTTCACCTGCTTTTGCTCTTTATAATAGTACTCTATACACTATCTGTTTTTCTTTGTTTTGGGGAATAATAAATAAACTTTTTATTCTTTGTCTTCTTTTTCACTACCAAGATTTCTTATCTCATATTCCTGGTTTTCAGCAACTATTGTCTTAATGATATCGGAAAATGCGAACATACTCTCATCTACGTAAGAAATCTTTTCAACCTGCTCTCCTGCAACAAGTCTGTTTATAATATTTGCAACTCTTGGGCCATGAAGCGGATTACATTCTGCAATACAGGCAATTTTTCCATTTTTAACAAGTTCAATGGCGTTCTTGCTTACACCGTCAAAGGACAAAACAAGGATGTCTCCGTTGGCAATATCTGTTCCAACCTTTAATCCGGCCTCTTCTATTGCTTCAATTGCGCCAAAGGCCATGTTATCATTTTCACAGTACACTACATTCAGCTCAGGATAATTTTCAAGAAATTCTTTCATAACTTCCCGTCCCTTAGTCTGAGTGTAATCTCCTATTTCAACACCAAGCAAGTCCCATCCGTACTTATTTATTCCAATCTCCAAGCCATTGCTTCTGCCTAACTGGGCACTCGAGCCTGCCGTTCCCTGAATGTTTACAATCTTCAAATCCTTGCCGCTTAATCCTTTTTCTTCAGCAAAGGAGTGTATCCATTCAATCATTTTCAAGCCCTCAAGTTCAAAATCAGAACCTACAAAGCAGGTAAAAAGCGAAGGGTCATCAACCTCTACCATTCTGTCAACAATTATAACAGGAATATGCGCATCCTTTGCTTCTCTTAATACAGTGCTGAAGCCCTCCTCTTTAACAGGTGCTAAAACAATATAATCAACGCCCTGCTGAATAAAGGTTCTGACAGCCATTATCTGATTGGTCTGCTTCTGCTGACCGTTCATATAAATTAAATTAAACCCGTTTTCCTTAGACAAAGCCTGCTTCATCGATTCGGTATTTGATCTTCTCCAGTCAGACTCTGCTCCTATTTGTGAAAACCCAACAGTTATAAGCTTGTTTTCAGGTTCTTTTACTGTATTATTTTCTTCACCACATCCTGCAAACAATATCATGCAGAAAATAAGCAATAAAATAGTCAATTTTTTAAGACCAATTCTTTGTTTAAGATTAACGCTTTGTGCCAAATCAGTACTTTGTACAAAATCAGAACTTTGTGCAAAATCAGTACTTTGTGCAAAATCAGCACTCTGTGCAAAATCAGTGCTTTGCTCAAAATTAACACCTTGTTCAAAATAAGTTCTTTGTTCAATTTCTACGCTTTGTTTAAGTTTCAAGCTTTTTTCACCTTATCAACTTCGCCTTTCATTATACAATTTCCGGAATTCCGTCACCTTCAGTTAAGCCCTTCTTCGCAAGCTTATCTGCAAGTTCATTTAATACAACACCTGTATGTGCTTCAACCTTTGTAAATGATATTTTTGTAATCGAAGAATGCTTCTTCATGTAATCAGCATATAAACGGGTATGTTCTTTATTTGTTTTCCACTTTCCCGTTGCCCACATTTCGATTCCGGCATAATCATATCTGATTTCCAATGCTTTGTAGCCCTTTGCTTCGCACCACTTTACAGCATACATTGCACCAAGCATCTCGCCTGCTACATTTCTTAATGCAAGCGAATCAGGATTGTTTCCATTACCAAAAACCTCTGCCTTTTCTCCTTCCGGGGTTAAAAACACACATCCAAAGGAATACTTTCCTGCTGCATTGTCAAAGCTTCCATCCACATATGCTATTACCCTGTCAGGTGCAAAAAATGATGCATCTATTTCAACTTCTGCTTTTTTCTTAAGTTTAGGTGCTTTATCCTGACTTTCTTTATCTTTTAAAATACAAATTTCAGGTGCAAAAGAAGCATCTATTGGCTTTTTCGAGTTCATATAGGTCGGATATTGTGCAAGTGTGGCAAGCTTGACCTTTCCGACTGAAATATATCTTTTCAGGATAGCATCGTAATCACTGCCTTCCCTGCAGGAATCTATCATCGGGCCTGACAATCTCAAGGTCGTTTTGCCATCTTCACTTAATTCCTTTATAAATCTATCATGGAAAAAAGAGATATCAGCTACTGTTCTGTCTGTTAAAATGCCTTTTACTTCCTCTACTTTACAGGCAGGGAAATTGACATTCCACAATTCTGCTTTTGAAATTGGCATAGCCAAAAGTTCTTTTGTAATATCAACCAAATACCTGTCAACCACATCGAAGCACGAAAAGCTTTCAACGGAAAATGCAATAGCCGGCACCTTGCAAAACAAGCTTTCATAACATGCGCCAACTGTACCAGAATATGAGATATCAAAACCTCCATTTATTCCATTATTTATTCCTGAAAAGGTTACATCAGGGCGTCTGTTTTCAAGTATATATTCTATTCCTGCCTTTACACAGTCAGCAGGACTTCCATCAAGATAATATGCTTCCACACCTTCTACAGGGAATTCCTCATATCTTCCAAAGTCCATTGGTTTTTCAATAGTAAGTCTTTGTGAAACTCCGCTTTGCTGTCCTTTGGGTGCAACAACAATTACTTCACCAAAGTTTTTTGCAAATTCTGCTAACTTAACTATCCCCTTTGCCTGTATTCCGTCGTCATTTGTTACAAGTATTCTCATAAAAGCTCCGTTCTTAACGTAGTTTTTTATCTGTTCAAGACTTCATTTGCTGCATTGAACAAATCATATTCTTAATTTATTATTATACCACAAACAAAGGAATAAATACAAATTAAAACCCCATCTGCAAAAACAGACAGGGTAAAAAAGGGAAAAAGAATTCTTCATTCTGATATTTTTATTAACTTTTTATTTTGATAATTCTTAATAATACCTTGCTATTATTTCTTCTTTCTTCCAACTACAACGCTTTGTACAATTAAGAAGATGCAAAGCATTGCTGCTACTGTAATACCGGTCCACCAAGCATCGCCAAGACCAACAGTATTAACAATTTTCTTTATTGTACTAAGTGACAATACACCAAACAGTGTTCCGATAATATTACCAACACCGCCTGTAAGCATTGTTCCACCGATGATTGAGCTGGCAATCGCATCCATTTCCATACCACTTGCATTCAAAGCAGAGCCTGAGCCATAGTGCATGAAATATACGAAACCACCAACACCAGCTAAAAAGCTGCAAAGCATATGCGCGGTAAATCTTGTTCTCTTAACATTAATACCAAGCATCAAAGCACTCTGTTGATTTCCACCGATAGCATAGAAGCTTCTTCCGATACTTGTCCACTTTAAAATATAGAAGAAAAGAATAACAACAAATAATGCAATCAAAGCTCCGATTTCTACTTCACCTGGTATAAATTTACCATTCTTTGAATAGTGACCTAAGAAGGGAACTACAATTCTTGTATCCTTCAAAGCAACGAATGCCGCATGTTCAACATTAAAGCTTTGTGAACTGATAATTGTTGTCATACCTCTTGCAAAGAACATTCCGGCAAGCGAAATGATGAAGGGCTGAATATTAAGGTATGCTACCAGATAACCCTGTACCAGACCATATGCCAAACCAATTCCAAGTGCTATAAGGATTGCACCGAATATGTTGCCGCCCTTGTGATCAAGATAGTCTGCACATGCCATGGCAACCAGTGATACCACACCGCCTACGGAAATATCGATACCGCCGTTTATCATTACAACACTCATGCCGACTGCAACAATGATTAAGCCTGCATTTGAGCCAATCATGTCAAGCAATGTCTGCGCATTTGTAAAGCCTTTACCTATGAAGATGATAGCAAGCAGGTACATTACAAAGAAAACAACGATTGTAATTGTAAGAAGGAAGCTTGTATCTGTTGCAGTTGCTTTGGTTTTAAACATGTTCCAAAGTTCTGCTGCCTTATTAGGCTTCTTCTCTAAAGTCTTTTCTGAAGCCTTTGCCTTCATTTCTTTATTTTCTGTTTGTAAGGAAGTTTTTTTACTCATTAGTTTTCACCTTCCTTTCCAACATTTTTAGCTGTTTTAACTTTTATATAAGCACTGAGTTTATTCATCTTTTCTCTCACTACAGGTGATGAGAAAACTACCAATATGATAACAACTACTGCTTTGTAAGCAGGAAGAGCTGTTGAAGGAACTTCCATTGCCAGAAGAGTGGTTGTCAAAAACTGGATAATGTAAGCACCAAGAATTGATGCCTTCAGATTGAACTTACCGCCACCAAGAGCATTTCCACCAAGGGCAACCGCCAAAATGGCATCCATTTCTATATCCTTGCAAAGACCTGCATAATTACAGGTACCTGTTCTTGAAACCTTAATCAAACCTGCAACTGCTGCGCCCAAACCAAGAATCATAAAGGTTAAAAGCTTGATAAACTTAGGATTAATACCGTTAAGTCTTGAAGAATTTTCATTAATGCCTACTGCCTGGGTATAAAGACCAAGTGTTGTAAACTTCAAAACCAATGCTGTGATAATCATACACAAAACTGCGATGAAGAACGGCGTAGGAATGGGAATTCCCGGTATAAAGCCACCAATTATCATAAACTTGTCATCAACAATTGATATGTTTCTGTTCTCGTTTATCCAGGAAGCAATTGAACGTCCTGCAGTAAACAAAATCAAAGTCGCTACCATTGGAGGTATTTTGAAATATGCTACCAAAGTACCATTAAATGCACCACATAAGACACATGCAAGTACTGCTACTAAGAAAGCAAGAATCAAAGAACCTTCCATGCCCTGAGGCGCTCTTCCGTCAGCACCTGTTAAAATTCTTGCAATAATACTTCCTGCAATAGCTGCGGTTGCACCAATTGAGATATCCTGTCCACCTGATGCTGCAGTTACAAAAGTCATACCTATTGTAAGAATTGCAAGCTCTGAACCGAAATCGATAATACTCATCAGATTTCCGTTCCAAACAGTATGTCCGCTTGTATTTGTTACTACCTTAATTTCAAAGAAGCCGGGATCTCTGATAAGATTAAACACAATCAGAAATAATAATGCCAGCAAAGGAATTATTATCTGATTGGAAGTCAGCTTCTTGAAGAAGGTTTTTGAATTATTTAAAACTTTACTTTTCATATCTGTCCTCAAATTTCTTCTTTCAGATTAATTTTCGCCGGCGATTGTACTCATAATCTTGTTCTGGGTAATATCTTCGCCCTTGATTTCTCCCACCTTCTGTCGGTCTCTCATGACAATAAGTCTTGAGCATGTTCTGATCATCTCATCAATTTCTGAAGAAATGAAGGTTACACTCATACCTTCTGATGCAAGCTGTAATACAAGTTTCTGGATATCGACTTTGGTTCCAACATCGATACCTCTTGTAGGCTCGTCAAGTATGAGATACTGAGGATGTGTAAGCAGCCATCTTGCCAGAATTACCTTCTGCTGATTACCACCTGACAAGGATTTAATAGGCGTTTCAGAAGAAGCTGTCTTGATATTTAAAAGTTTAATATACTCTTCTGCAAATTTCTCTGCTTCTGCTTTTGAAAAAGGTTTGAAGAAACCATTCATTACCTGTAATGCAATAATTATATTGTCCTTGACTGACAAATCTCCAACAATACCGTCATTCTTTCTGTCTTCAGGCAAATATCCGATTCCATTCTTCATTGCATCTAACGGTTTCTTGATTTTTATTTCTTTGCCATCCTTCTTTACAGTACCCTGAACAACTTTATCAGCACCAAATATTGCACGAACACATTCGCTTCTACCTGAGCCAAGCAAACCTGTAAAGCCGTTTACTTCACCTTTCTTTATGTTGAAATCAAAAGGTTTAATTCCTGCTGTACTTTGCAAAGCCTCTACTGCAATGACATCACTGTCCGCATTCTCACCTGTATATACCTTTTCATCCGACTTAATATCAGCCATATCGTCCATCTCTTTACCAAGCATCTTGGAAACAAGCTGTACTCTCGGAAGATCTTTAATTTCATATTCACCGACTAATTTACCGTCTCTTAATACAGTAATTCTGTCACATACTCTGTAAACCTGATCAAGGAAGTGTGTTACGAATATAATACCTACGCCCCTTGCTTTAAGGTTATTCATTAAAACGAAAAGTCTTTCTACTTCGTTGTCATCAAGAGATGAGGTGGGTTCGTCAAGGATAAGCACCTTACAATCCATATCAACGGCTCTTGCTATGGCAACCATCTGCTGAACAGCTATTGAACAGTTTGCAAGCTGCTCTGTTGCCTTAACCGGAATTGAAAGTGACTGCAAAAGCTTCTCGCTTTCCTTATTCATTTTCTTCCAGTTCTTAATTTTCTTTCCGTCTCTTGCTATAAATAAATTCTCTGCTACCGAAAGATTCGGGCAAAGAGTAATTTCCTGGTAAACTGTACTAATACCATTCTTCTGAGCTTCTTCAGGAGAATGAATAGTTATTTCTTTGTCTTCAAGGAATATCTGGCCGTCATTTTTCTCATATACGCCCGTCAAAACCTTAATAAGTGTTGACTTTCCTGCACCATTTTCCCCCATTAAGGCATGGATTTCACCCTCTCTTAAGGTAAAATCAACGCCCTGAAGTGCTTTTACACCCGGGAAAGTCTTAACTATGTTACGCATTTTTAAGATTTCTTTATTTGCCATAATAACTCCACTGGTCCATTACCACTGAACCGAAATGCTTTTCAAAACCATGTGATATACCACATGCTAAAATATGAAACATGGGCGCGGGCTTTTTAAGCTCCACGCCCATTCCATAAGTTTTCTTTTTAACCCGTAAGGGAAAGCTATTAGATACCGTAGTTATCTACATCAGCCTGAGTAATTGTGCTTGCATCGAAGCCCTTTTCATCCATGATAACTGTCTTCTGTGAAAGTTTTTCACCAGCTTCAAGCTTCTTGATGATGTTGTTAAGATATGATGCCTGGAAAGGATTGCACTGTCCGTCATAGTTCCAGTTACCCTTAAGTAATTCTTCAAGTGCCCACTGGTTGCAGTCGAAGCCCATGATGATTACGTCCTTGCCAACGCCATGTGAGATACCAGC
The DNA here is from genome assembly GCA_024403335.1 of Lachnospiraceae bacterium. Classification (GTDB taxonomy): domain Bacteria; phylum Bacillota; class Clostridia; order Lachnospirales; family Lachnospiraceae; genus JAKSSA01. The sequence goes on along the minus strand of JAKSSA010000001.1, from coordinate 74,997 downwards.
CTTATCAAGTGCTAAAGCAGCACCCTTAGCCATGTTGTCGTTTTCAGCATAGATTACGTTGAATGACTTACCTGAAGCGATTACAGATTCAACGATCTGCTGAGCTTCTGATTCTGACCAGTTACCTGTCTGCTGAACAACCTTTGTCCAACCCTGAGCGTACATAGCATCCATAGCCTTTGTACGACCAATCTGAGCTGCTGAACCCATAACACCCTGGATATGGATAACTTCGTACTTGTCAAGCTTCTGAGCCTTTAACCAATCAGCTGCTGTCTGGCCTTCTTTGTCCATATCAGAAACGATTGAAGCTTCATATAAGCTGGGATCTGCATCAATTGTACGGTCGAAAAGGAGAACCTTAACGCCAGCCTTCTGTGCTTTCTTCAAAACTGTATCCCAGCCTGAAGTAGCTGCTGCTGAAAGAAGGAGATAGTCAACACCATCGTTGATCATCTGCTCTGCGAACTGAATCTGCTCGTCGTTCTTTAAGCTGTAGTTAAATGTTGCCTTGTAACCGTTAGCTTCTGTAAATGTGTTCTTAAGGTCTCTGTCGTTAGCTGTACGATAACCTGATTCTGAAGGGTCATTGTTGATAATACCAACATGGATAAAACCGTCGTCCTTCTTGCCACATCCTGCAAGGCAAGCAACTGCCATTGCTGCTACGAGAAGCATTGCTAAAAACTTCTTCATAAAATATTTCCTCCTCTGAAAATATAAACCTCCCAGTCTCTTTCGACTGTGAGAAGATAATACTACAAAGGAGGAAATAATAAAATTAACAGATTTCTTACTATTGTTAGCTTTTTTAATATCTCTTAAAAAAGGAATATGTGTAGGTTGATTTTTTTATTATTTAGTTTGATTTTTTAAATATTGCTATTTTTCTTAGCCTTTATTGCTATATATTGCTTTTTTAAAGGAATTACAATTCTTGCTTTGGTACCGACTTTTGCGACAGATTCAATTTCTACCCCATATTCTCTGCCATAATTTAACTTAACTCTCTGGCTTACATTGTACATGCCATAAATAGACCGCTCTTTTTCGCCCGGATGTTCAAGCTCAAACAATACCTCTTCTAATCGTTCTTCGCTCATACCTGCGCCATCGTCACATACTTCTATCACAGCTTTGTTATCCTCTGACACATATCCTGATATTACAATTGTTCCACCGCCTCGTTTTTCTTTTATTCCATGATACAAAGCATTTTCCACAAAAGGCTGTATTGAAAGCTTTGGCATTTCACAATCAAGTATTTCCTCGCACACATTTATTTCATAATTAAGAATATCCTGATAACGAACCTTTTGTATACTCAGATAACTTCTTGCATGCTCAACCTCATCCTTAATTGATACAATTTCCCTGCCCTGATTAAGTGAAGTTCTGAAAAATGAAGATAAATTACCTACCATCTCCACAACCTTTTTCTGCTCATTTGATTCTGCAAGCCAGACAATTGCATCCAAGGTATTGTAAAGGAAATGGGGATTTATCTGCGCCTGCAATAATTCAAATTCTGCCTTTCTTAAAGAAAGCTGTTCCTGCTTAATCTGAACAAGCAAAGTATTGATTTTATCAATCATTACATTAATAGAGTCTGCAAGTATCATCGCCTCGCTTCCACTATATTCGTCTGCATGTACCTCTAAGTTTCCCTTCGCAACTTCGTCCGTTATCTTTGTTATTTCTGTTATAGGTCTTGTTATTGATCTCGGAATTAAATATGAAAGTGCAATAATCAAAATTGCAGCTACTGAAAAGCCTACCACAAGTGAATTAATCATACTCTGGTATATTTTTTCATAGGCAGTTTTTGAATTCTGAAGCGCAAGAACTTCATAATAAATATATTCTGACATGGTTGCGCTTATAAGCTCAGTTACAATCTGCACATCATTTTCCCAGATTTCAATACACTCTTCATATCTGTCGCCTTCAAGCAAATAGTCTTCAATTCTTTTAGTATATATTCCAAGATTTGCAAGATATCTTTGTACATAAATAAGTCTTTGCTTGTTTTCTTCTGACTCAGTTACGCTCATGATTCTGTCAACACTCTTAGTTGCATCAACCAGCAGATTTTTAAGAGGAGATTCATGATATGGTGTGTCACCTGCTATGAGCAAATATGTTTCCGAATCAAATTTTTCCTTAAAATCAAGGCCAAACTCCGTTGCCATCAGGGTTGAAGAAATCATGGCATCAAATCTTTTATTGCTTGCCCAAATACTGCTGATACAAAAAATCAAGAGTATGACAAATGGCAGGGCAACAAAAATATACGAGTAACGAATCTTACTCGCAAGAGTTCTTCCAAAGAAGAGCTTGTTTATTGCTTTTTTCAACACCTGCCTGATATTATTCATTTTTATCCTTTATGCGCAGTTTAGTATTGGCCTTTTTCCTCTGCACTCAGTCGGTTATTTTTACCTTTATATTAAGTTAGCTATTCTAATTTCCACTAAATTCAATCAGTTATCTTTACCTCTTTTTTTAGTCGGTTATCCTTATCCTCTGTACTCAGTTGGAGTCATGCCGACATTTTTCTTAAACAAATAGGAGAAATAATGCGGATCTTTATATCCTACTTCTTCACAAATTTCACTTGATCTTTTAGAAGTGCATTTTAATAATTCTTTTGCCTTGTTCATTCTCAAATCGGTAAGATACTTAATAAATGTTCTTCCTGTTTCCTGGCTGAATATCATACTTAAATGATTTGGCGAAAAATTCATATACTGTGCCACCATATTCAAACTCAGTTCATCATTCTTGTAATTTTCGTTGATAAACTCAGTAATTTCAGAAACCAGCTCACTATATCTGCTTCGGCTTGCAGCCTCTCTTGTTGATATCGCGGTCTCAATCAATCTTATCAGATATTCTTCGGCACCCTTTTCACTTGTCAAAGTGTCCTTGCGCTCATTAACCTGTTCAAGCTTTATATCATTACTTCCTATAGTTGACAAAAACTCAGAAACCTTTAAATATGCATCTACAACAACATACTGCCTCATTAAAAGCGATTTAATCGCATTGCTTCCAATTCCTGACAAAAACTCCTCTACAAAATACTTTGCATCATCCTTATCGCCAAGTTTCAAAAATTCAATAAATTTTGTTCTGTCAAGCTGCTTTGGCACAACAATATCCGTATCGTTTTCCTTCAAAATAGTGCTTCTCTTTACATCCTTTGACCACATAAACATGTTCTCATCCACCAAATATCTGTGCGCAAAGGCATGGCTTGCACTTTCAAAGCAGGTATTAAGCTCACCAAGTCGTTTAACTGTTTCACCAATTCCTCCGAAATACTGAATATGTTTATGCATATCAAGTTTTTCTTTAATCAATGAAATAAACTTCTCTATATCTGCCTGTAATGAAATTTCATCCTCGCCCTTAAAAATATATACCTTTCCTTCAGGACTTCTGTCAAAAACTATCGGATTTCCATCTGCACATAGCTCTTCTATTTCATCAAACAGTTTAATAACACTCTTTGAAAACTCATTTTGTTCATGGTATGCACTCTTAATTCTAAGCATCAAAATAGAATATGCGGAAGCTGATATTTCAATCCCAAGCTCCCTTGCATTAAGAATTAAATCTGCTGTATGCTTTCCTCCTGATACCAAATCAACAAATAATCTCTTCTTGTCCTTCTCGGTATTTTCAGCCATCTCCTTTAAATAGTACTGTCTTATATCCTTTTCCTGCTGCTTTTCTTCTATTCTCTTTTGAATATTTTTCAAAACCTTCATTAAATCATTGCCACTTATTGGTTTTGTTAAATACTCTGCAACCCCAAGCTTAATGGCTTCTTTGGCATATTCAAACTCTGCATAGCCTGTTAAAAAGACAATCTCTGTTTCAGGAAACTCTTTTCTTATAATCTTACTCATTTCAAGTCCATCCATAAATGGCATTTTGATATCTGTTATAACTATTTCAGGACGAAGTTTTTCAATTAATGGCAATGCAAGCTCTCCATCTGCAGCTTCCCCGCAAAAATCAAACCCGTTTTCTGCCCAGGCTATTTTATTCTTTATTCCCTCTCTAACAACATATTCATCTTCTACAAGAAATACTTTTGTCATATAAGTTTCCTTTACTCAAGCTTTAATTTAGTCCTATTGATAATATAACACCTTATGAAAGCTAATGCCAACACCAAATTTTATCGGGCAAGCAGTTGCCTGCCTAACAAAAACAGGCTTCTCACACGAGAAGCCTGAAAAATTTCTTTTATTATGCGCAAAAAGTATCAACCCTTTACTGAACCAAGTGCAACACCCGCAATAATATACTTTGACAATGCGAAGTATACTATGAAAAGAGGCAATACAGTCAAAGTAAGTCCTAAATAAATTGAGCCGTACTCAGTTCTGTAAATATCACCCTTTAACAACGATACCATTACAGGCATGGTTCTCTTATCACCCTTCAAGAGTATCAAAGGAAGGAACAACTGGTTCCAGTTTGATACGAAGGAGAAGATAGCCTGTGTTGCAATAGCAGGTTTCATAATAGGAAGTGCAATCATATTGAAGGTAAAGAATTCCTTTGCACCATCAATACGCGCAGACTGAACGATTTCCAACGATAACGAAGGCTCCATGTACTGCTTCATGAAGAATACCATGGAAGGAGCTGCAATAGCAGGAATAATGAAAGGAAGGAAGGTGTTGTTTAAGTGAACCTTGAATATCATCTGGTAGAAACCTACAACTACGATCTGTCCGGGAACCATCATAACTGCCATAACGAATGAGAAGAATGCTCTCTTAAGCTTCCAGTCATAAACTACAATTGCATAAGCTGTTAAAGTAGAGAAATAAACTGAACAAACAGTTGCAAGTGTAGAAATAATCATTGAGTTCTTAAAACCAATTAAAGGTCTGAAACCACTTGATTCATACTTCTGTAAAACCTTGTAGTTTTGCATCAAGTTGGATGAAGGAATCAATGCTACCGCTCTCTGCTGAATCTCTGCTGATGAACGAGTTGCATTTACAATCATCGCCCAGAAGGGGAAAATACAGAGAATAGCTATAAGAATACATACAACATAAACAAAGACTGTCATTGCTGTATTTGCAGCAGAATTTTTCTTCTTGCCGGAGGCAATAATCATCTTATCAGTTTTTGACATACTATTTAGCCTCCTTTTCTAATTCAGCAAGTTTAGCTTTCTGAGCTGCTACCTGCGCCTTATATTCCTGTCTATATTTCTTCTCCATCTGTCTTTTCTGCTTTTCCAAAATTGCAGCATCCTTATCTCTCATAAGGAAGAAAAGAATTGCAGAAAGGATGATGATTATAATGAACAAGATAACACTGGCTGCAGATGCTTCATCATAAAGATAAGCGCCTGAGAAACCTTTTGCATAAATATGCTTAGCTGCAGTTCTTGTAGCATTGTTAGGACCACCATCTGAATACAAATGAGGAATATCGAACATCTGCAAACCACCAATCATTGATGTAACAAGAGTATACAGCATAATTGTCTTAATATTAGGTAATGTAACAAATACAAACTTCTGGAAGCCGTTTGCACCATCAATATCAGCTGCTTCAAAAATATCAGGGCTGATACCAAGAATACCGGAAATCAAAACGATCATGGTATAACCAAACCACATCCAGAACTGAATAAAGGAAATAACACCTTTGGTTATCTTAGGATCTACCGCAAAGTTATAAGCTTCATCAATCATCTTAAATTCAAGAAGGATGTCATTGATAACGCCCTTAGGGAACTGGAACAATGATGAGAACAACAATGCGATTGTAGCTGCTGTAATAATATTAGGCATGTAGAAAACTACCTTGAAAAAGCCTTTGCCCTTTAATTTAAGATGATCATCCGTAAACCATGCAGCCAAAATAAGAGCAAGACCAATCTGAGGAATAAAGTTCCAGAGCCAAATAGAGAAGGTTGTCTTCAAGGATCTTCTGAACAATTCCTCAGAAAGAACCGTTTTATAGTTCTTAAAAGGATCCGACAAAGCTTTCAATGTCGGCAATGCACCTCTATACTCAGTAAAACCAATTACAAGGGTGTACATAATTGGATAAAGCATTGCTAAGCAAAAAACAACAACGAAAGGAATGCTGAAGATATATCCCCACTTAGCGTAGCTGAAACCTTTTTTCTTCACTTAAGTCACCTCCACAAAAGAGTGAAAACTGTATCAATACGATACGAAAAATAATATAAATAGGGCGAACGGAAGTAATCCGTCCGCCCTTATAATCAGTAATTATTCAGCGTCAAAACCTAAATCTGTCTTAACCTGTGCCTTGAATTCAGCAATAGCCTGATCACGAGTAAGATCGCCAGCTACATAAGCACGAACCTTATCTCTCCAGATATTGTTGATCTTTTCATCGTACTGAGTCATGTTATCACCACGAGCATTTACGTTTGCAGGGATGAAATATTCGAACATGTTCTGTCCACCAACGAAACCTGTTTCGCCGTTAGCCATCTTAAGTACTACGTTAGAGCATACTGTATCCTTTGTTTCGCCAGTACCACCATTGTATGTACCCATAGCCCACTGATACTGTAAGCCTTCCTTAGTTGTATCAAGTGTGATCCATCTGATGATGTCAGCTACAATAGCCTTCTTGTTATCAGCTACGTTCTTTCCGGCAACAACCCATGTACCGCCCCATGAGAAACCTACAGGAGAAGTTGTAACACCCCAACGTCCAGCTGTGTCACCGCTGTGTTCGTTCATTGTGTAGTTAATCAACCAAGCAGGTCCGAAGAAACCAAGAACCTTCTTAGGTCCGATTTCAGCCATATCTGCAAACCAGCCTTCCTGCCAGTCCTGTGTTTCATTGTGATAATTATTGTCTTTTAACTTCTTTGATACATCAAGTAATGATTCTCTTGAAGGATCGATATGAAGCTTACCATTTACTAACCAGCCCTTTGCAGAACCATTCTCTAACGGATGCCAGATATCACCATCACCAGAAACAATACCGAAGCCCTTAGCCTTAAGTTCTTCAGCTGCTTTCCAGAACTGATCCCAGTTACCTGAACCGCCACCGATCTTCTTTGCAACTTCTGCAGGGTCATCTGTTCCCCATGTAGCGATAGCTACATCACGGTTGTAGATGAAAGCACCACCTGTTGACTGATAAGGAAGTGCAACGATCTTACCGTCTGAAGGTCTTGTACCAATTTCATAAGCGTACTTAGCGATTTCAGCTGCCTTGATTTCTTCTGTTGTCTTGATACCTAAGTTATCATATGTACCAGCGAAATCAGCGAAGTCACCCTGTGTATACTTAAGAACGAATGCTGCTTCTGCGCCATAGATATCAGGAACTTCCTTGCCGCCAGCCTTTAAAGCTTCGTCAAGTGCTGTCTGATAAGCACCGCCATCAGTTGCAACGATGTTTGTCTTAACTGTCCAACCTTCTTTGTCAAGGCCCTTTGCCTTAACATAGGTTTCTACCATGCCGGTTACTTCGTTAGTAAATGACATAACGTAGATTTCCTTGTCTTCTTTGCCACAGCCTACTAATAAGCAAGCGATCATAGCTACTGCAATTAAAGCTACAATGTGGCGGATTTTGTTTGTTTTCATAGAAAACCCTCCCTTTTTGTAATACGCCGTTTTGGTGTCTCTCTGCCGGTAATAACCGTTTTTGACAACCCCGCCGCGACACTGATTAAGTGAATTTTTACTTAATCGATTTCTTGAATGAAGTATAGTACAAGTTGAACAAATAAGCAACAGTTTTTTTAGATTTTTTTGTATATTTTTTGTAGTAACAGAAACAAAATACAATTTTGCACAAAAAATATGTAAATGATATGACAAAAAATATAATGTAAGAGCATACATTTTTTACAAAAAACGACAAAATTTGTATATTTTTACGAAAACGATTTCGTAACAAAAATCGCAATATTTAAGACAAAAAATAGACAAAGTACTGTCATAGTGTATAAAAAACACAGTCTCATATTCGCAATATTTGATAATAGTGCTTTAGAGGCTGTGTTGTTTTTCGCACATTTCGTTTACTATTCCGAAAAAGTGGCAAATTTCGTTTATTATGTTTCAGATCCTGAATATCTTACCTGTACATTACCCTTTTCCAAAAGTTCAATAAACTTTTCGGCAAGTTTCGGATCAAATTGTGTTCCGGAACAATCATGTAACTGAGAAAGACTATATTCAAGAGAATATTTATCCTTATAAGATCTTTTCGACATCATGGCATCAAAAGAGTCTGCTATACAAAGTATTCTTGATATCAAAGGTATGTTTTCTCCTGACAGTCCTCTTGGATATCCTCTTCCATCATATCTTTCATGGTGTCCGTAAACATAAGGTATTACGCTTTCAAGCGAAGGCAGATGTTTAATAATTTCAACTGACTGTTCAACATGTCCCTTCATTATTGCAAATTCTTCTTCAGTTAATCGGCCCGGTTTCTTTAAAACAGCTTCAGTAACACCAATTTTTCCGATATCATGAAGCAATCCGGCTTCTCTGACAAGCTCAATCGTGTTACCTTCAAGGTTAATGCTTCTTGCAAGCTCCATTGCATAGTAAGCAACATTTTGTGAATGATTAAAGGTGTAATGGTCTTTTGCGTCAATTGCCGCAAGCAACGCTCTTACAGAAGCTTCATACAATTCAAACGAGCTGTTCTGGTCATTGGTTAATGCAACATCTTCCTTATATACTACAACAGTATTCTTTCCTGCTGCCTTTCCCTGTCTGACTGCCTTTCTTGCACATTCAAACATGTTCTCAGAGGTCATTTCATCGTCATGTCTGATTACCATACCGCAGCTAACAGTAAGCATCATCTGGTTTGTCATATCAATGTCTTTGATATCCATCGTTGCATTTCTGACCGCTTCCGCTATTTCATAGACTTCGTCTTCACCTTTTCCGTTAATCACAGCAGTAAATTCTGTTCCTGCAACTCTGAAAGCCTCGCCTTTATTTCCAAGCACTCTCTTCAAAACACCAGCAAACATACAAATCATCTTATCAGCAGTTTCATAACCATAAAGCTGATTAAACATTGTAAAATAATCGAGTTTAAAACAAATAAGTGCCTGAGGATATTCTTTGATTACATTGTTTTTATCAAGTTGCTCATAAAAAGCAGTTCTGTTTCCTATGCCCGTAAGATAATCCGTTCTGCTTTCCTTAAAAAGCTTATCATACATATTTGCATTATGAACAGCAATACCACTTGTTGAAGCAATTGATTCAAGATATCTTTTTTCTGTTCTTGTAAACACCTTTCTGTTTCCCGAAGGCGAACAAAGCATCAGAATCGGAACTTTTTCCTCGGTTACAATCGGTATAATCAATGCTTCTTCACTATTTGACAAGCCTCTTATTTTTTCCTGCAAAACAGGAGAAAAATCTCTTACAAAGCTTAAAAAATCGAGGTTTGCTGCTTTGGTTTCAAGTACAAAATATTTCTCCAAAGCTCTTGCCTCAGGAATTTTCATGCCCCATCCTGAAGAATAAGAATTTCCATAAGTATTAACTAAAGAAACCTGCTTGTAGCAATTCCTGTCCTCATCATGTTTAAAAAATTCTATTCTCTGATTTTTTATCTTTTCTTCAAGATGCCCCTTAATCGTTTGCATAACACTCATTGAGCTTAATGCTTTTCCGATTTTATCAGTGAATATTTTAAAGCCTTCTGCCTGCTCATCTTCCTTGCCAAAGAATATGTGGTCCATGAACCAGTCCATTCCGATAATGACAATACTACAGCCTCCGGCAATAAAGATAGTCATAAAAGCATCCAGATGTTCAAGTCCCCACACCCAGTTAAAATATTCAAAAGCCGTCCTTACTCCCCACTTTCCGGCATTATATATTGTCCAGATTACGGTAAAAACAGCAGCGATACTGAAAATTCTTCTTGATACCGCATATCTTGGTGTCAGACTGAATCTTTCATTTTTACTAAGTACAACATAAAAGATAACAGCGCTTATCAGGCCTGCAAACATATCTACCGGGAAACCGGAAAAAACAGGCAGCAAAACAATAATATTTCCAAAGAAAATAAGGAAAATGCCATTAAGTATGGCATTTATTTCTCTCCTTGGAACCTTATGCAAGGAAATTGATACCCACAAATAGTAAAGAATGTATACAAATGAAACGGTAAGTACAACATAAGGAATTGCAACCAAACCTGTAAAGGAATAAACATAATTGCCATCTATTACCGCAGGTTCTTTAAGGAATATGCCATTTCCGGCAATATTTATTATAAGTGTTGCAATACAGGAAAATACCATTAAATATTCCTGTATTTTCTTTCTCACGCCAACATATTGTTCAACAAACAAAAAGAAGGTTGCCGGTAACAAAAACAATCCGACAATAGAAAAATGAAAGCCGAATTTAATCAAAGCCGGTGCTTTTGCCGAACGCATTATCAGCGAACCAAGATTCCAGATAATACAGGCTATAATAAACATCTGAAATCTTCCGGCTATCTTATTTCGTTTTGAAACCAGAAACGCGAACAAAAGGATAAAATAACATCCCAGTGCCACGCTTGGAATAACAATATAACCGCCTTCCATTATCCCTTCTCTCTGCATTTACTTAGAAAATGCCAAACCTTACTTCAAAACCACTTCAAATTTACTTTGAACTTGTTTCAAACTTGCTTCGCGCCCACTTCAAATTTCTCTACAATTACACCGGGATCAAGCACGAAGAAATCAAATTCATGCTTTCCTTTTGTTAATCTAACACTAAACTCCACAACTCTGAGATTCTTCAACACACCCATACTCCACTCGGGATTATGATGTTCAGTGTAATAATTTGCTGATACAGCATCAAGAATATGTGTTTTTTCACCCTTTATATCAATTCCAAACTGCATCTTTCCGCCCTTTACAACAGGGTTTCTTGGAATAAGATATGTTTTAAACAAATATTCTCCATCAGCTTCTGTAACAAATTCATAACTTAATCGGGGCGCATTTTCCACATTCCAGGTCTTTGTTACAGGAAATGCCTTTACTGCTTTGCCCTCTCGTCCAAGATAGTTAATTGCTTCTATTTTGTCCTCTGCTTCTTCTTTTAAAGCTTTGCCGCAATAGGATGGTATGATAACAGACTTTTCAACACCATCGAGCTTAATTTCAAGTTTTACTTCGGTCTTTGCACCGTTATCAAAAGTAATTTCTATTAGTATCAGAGAACTCTTTCCGGCGTTTTTACTGTCTGTATCAACAGAAATTTCAATATCTGTACCGCATATTCCGTCCTTTAATCCAACAAAGCCTTCTGCATTCTTGATAGTAATAAAGTCCTCATATCCCTTCACTTTGTAATTAAACTCATTTTCACCTCTGCTGTCAAGCTCAACTATCACATTTTGTGAGTTTTCAGATACACATAATGACTTTTTCAAAGGTCTCGGATACTGCCAATGAGTGCCAAGTGCTTTCTCTTTCGCATATTTAAAGCCACATACAATTTTAGCCTCGTTCAACGGCACAACCTCAGTTATCTGTGGGTAACTCCAGTCGTAGGCATCCCAGGTTTTAAAGCCGGTATGTGCAGACTGCATCATATGGTTCCATTTTCCGCCATTAAAAGCATGATAAGCTTTTACAATTTCCTTATCACAATTTATACTTTCCTTAACAAGCTTTCCGTAATAATTGGCTCTCAAGCTTCCTTTTTTTGCATAATAAGCATTAAGTGCTGACAAAGCATTCATTTTCATAACATTCAAAATTGCAATGCTCGGATAATAAATAACGCTTCTGTAGCCGTTAAGGCAGGATTCTTCCAACTCATTATCAAGCTTTTTCGCTAAGTTCATAAGCTCATTTACTTCAAAAAGTACCTTTTCGCATTCACCGCTTTCCACATTAAAGGTGCTTTGATTGGTGGTCTCCGGATGATAATTGGATGAATATCTTGTGTAACCTTCTGTAAGCTTCATCAGTTCATCAGTCTGCGTTTCGGTTATTCTTGCACCAAACTGTTTGCCAAGCCATTCTCTTACATATTCTTCAATTTTATTTTTCTTACTCCACTTTTCAAAATCATATGCCAAATCGCAGAAATAACTCAAAGGATATTCTGCACCCTTCAAATCCCCGACATTGACTATCCACATATCCCTTACGCCGTACTCATATGCCAAAGTAAGCTGCTCCCAGGTTTTGGTAAGTCGGACTGTATTCTGCCATTCGTAGCTTATCGGACCGCCATGATAATCAAAGTGATAATACATGCCGTATCCGCCCTTGTGTTTGTCACTCTTTTCAGGCAAACCGCGTGTATTTCCAAAATTATCATCGCTTAAAAGGAATATGACATCGTCAAGCTCTTTCCATTCTCTTAAGCCTTCGCAGTCTTTATCGCCGTAGTAGTAATCTTCGACTTCTTTATATATGGCAAGCATTCTCGGAACCTTTGTCAAGTCCTCATTTATATGCTTGCGAATCAGTTCATGCTGCTTTAAAACTACCTTCTTCAATACATCAATATTATCTTTTAAAGTTGCATTTACAGGCAAAAGCTTTGAATCGGCCTCGCCTCGCATACCAATTGTGATAACATTGGCGAAATTTTTATTCCTTAAAAGTCCGTCTTCCCAGAATTTTGTTATAGCCTCTCCATTTGAAAGATAACTCCAGGTTGAATCGTCTCCATACTGCTTATAAATCTTCTGCCATTCCTCGCCTGCTCTGCAACAGGGTTCATGATGGCTTGTCCCCATGGTTATTCCGTAAGTATCAGCCAGTTTGGCATTTTCAATACCGGGACCATCTTCTGAGAATATTGAAGTCCACATGGCAGGCCACATATAGTTTCCCTTTAATCTAAGCAAAAGCTCAAAAACATGATCATAGGTCTTTGTATTAAAACCGCCATGCTGTTCATTACAAAAACCGCCAAATGCGGGCCACTCATCGTTTATAAAAAAGCCTCTGTATCTAACTGAAGGTTCCTTTGAAACAAAGTTTTCTTTAATAACTTCAGATAAATCAAGCAATTCATTCTTTGAAGGAAGACAATCTCCCCAATAAATCAAAGGAGACACACCAATTTTTTCAGAAAGAGTAAAGGCGCCAAATATACTTCCAAGCTTATCACTTCCTGCCACATAAAAAACTTCAGAAGAACTCATCTTTGCTTTTCCAAGTGCAAAAACTTCTCTTTTTCCTTCTATATTAAATAAGGTTTCTTTCAATGTTGAATTTTCTTCTGATAAAGCTGACAAAAGACAGCTGTTTTTTAAAGTACCAAAAACAACCTTTTGGTTATCCTTGTTTGCATTCAAACTTTCAGCAAACTGTTTTTCATCATCTAAAGCAGCAATTTCAGGTTTTACTCCTGTAACAAGTAAAAAATCACCTGCCACTTTTTCTACGACAAGCTTCAATCCCTCATATGCCTTTTTATCAACATAAAATATATACTTCATTTGCATCTCCTAATCTTTGTGCCTTATTTTCAGTATAGCACAGATTTTGTACATTCATTTCTTTCATGCAGGTAAGTATTTCCTCTGACTTTGTTTTTATATTACCATTAGCTAATTCGAGCTTTTTATTAACATTACATAAAAGTTATTATCATCTTTTAACTGCTTTTTTCATCCTTTAACAGCTTCATTGCATTCATCTCGGTCGTTGCTTTACATTATTGTTTGAGATATTTTAACAGTTCCTCTAAAGACAATACTCTTAAAGTTGCCTCAACTTCCCTGTTATGCTCATAGCTTTTATAAAAGCAGGTCTTTATTTTTGCATTTGTTCCTGCAAGAATATCTATGTCCCTGTCCCCAACCATCATGGTTTCATCAGGGTTTAATCCAAATCTTTCCACAATATGAGAAATGGTATCGGGATATGGTTTTTCACGAAAACCTCTTTCAACGGCATATTCCATTGTAACAAATTCAGTGAAATACTTTGCAAGATCAAATTTTTCCATTGCAGTTATGGCGTTTTGCTGTCTGTGGGTATAAAGTATGTTCTGTCCGCCATTTTCAACCATAAAGCTGCACACTTCCTTAACATAAGGATAAAGATATATTCCTTCAGGCCAGCTTAGTTCTTCTCGTTTATAGTATTCATCATTTGCTTTTTTTATCTTTTCTTCTGACAAATTAAATTTGCCGTAGATTACCTCGCGCATGTGGTTTAACTTCACCTTTGCCAGACTCATCATAAGATCATAGTTCTCCTTGGACATAATCTCATGATATCCCATATCATTCATGACCGACTGAGTTTGTTTTACTATTCTTGGGTATGTGTCAAACAATGTCCCGTCAAAATCCCACAATAAAGTTTTAATCATATGTTCCTCGCTTATTATCTCTGCTTTTTATCTCTTTTTTTATGCTTCTTTTGATTTATTCCTGTAATTATTAATAATCGGCTTCATTATAATTTGAGTGAGCTTTTTAAGAATAAGTGCGCAAGGAACTGACGGAATTGCAACCGATAACAAAAACAGAATCGGTTCCCTGATATAAAAAACTTCCTTGATTCCATAAAAAGTATAGCAGAATATTTCTATAAACAAAGCATGTATTAAGTAAAATTCAAGCGTTATCTTACTCATAAAACCAAGTATTTTATTTCCAAACTCTATCTTCATGGTCACAAGCAGCACAAACCATAAAACTGCCAAAGTTGCAATAATCTGAGCCACCAAACAAATAAGTCTGAGTTCGATTACCTGCATAAAGGTATTGTTCGGATTGTTTTCTCCATAATATGAGAAAGTGTTCTTGGCATACATCATTATTTCACTTGCCAAAACAGATAACACCATTGAAATCGGCAAATAAACATAATAGTACTTTTTGAAATTCTTAATCAGTTTTTCTTCATATTTTGCCACAACTAATCCTACAGGGAAAAGCTGTACTGAATTAAACCACCATTCACCCTGGAACACAAACACTCCATGACCTGCCATGCAACAAACAAGCTGATAAATAACAACAACTAAAACCATCAGCAAAATGGCTGCATTTTCTTTTTTGCCTGACTTATCTTTACAGAGAGCTTTAAAAACAAGTGCATATACCATATATAAAATGATAATTGTGATGCAATACCAGGAATTGCTGTTTGCCAAACGAAGCCCTAATATGTATAAAACAGTTGAGATTCCATCAGGTCTTTCACCAACAATCAGCCTTCCAATAAAGAAAATGCAGTTAGAGAGATAATAGACTATTATTATAGGAAGAACTCTTTTTATAAAAAATCCCTCGAAATAGTTTTCTTTTGTCCTGTAGCTTTTGAAAAGACCATAGCCTGAATAGAAAAAGAATAATGCCACAAACAAATATCCTGCTTCAACAAAGATTTCAAGTCCGGGCTTTTGTACCCTTTGTGGAATCCATTCAGCACTTACCTTTTGTGAAACATGATGCATTAAAATAAGAATTGCAAGAAATCCCTGCACTGCTTTAGTCTGCTTCAAAGACAAAAATTCTTCATTCCATTGTGACTTTCTAAATCCTGCAAATTTAGCGCCGAAGCACATAATCAAAACCAAAGCAGGATACACCAAATAAATCCACCGCATTTTTTCTTCTCCAAAAAATTCAATCATAAGCTAAGTTTCAACTATTATCCTTAGCATAAATCGTCATTCATAAAACGGTCACGCCATAAAGCGTGACCGAAATCTTTTAAATAATGATCAGATATCGGAAATTACTTTCCAAAATATCTGTCATGTAAGCCCTTGAAAGCCTTACCATGTCTTGCCTCATCTCTTGCCATTTCATGTACCGTATCATGAATTGCATCCAAATTGGCAGCCTTTGCTCTGTCAGCAAGGTTTGTCTTACCTGCAGTTGCTCCGTTTTCTGCTTCAATTCTCAATTCAAGATTCTTCTTTGTACTGTTTGTTACTACTTCACCTAACAATTCAGCAAATTTTGCAGCATGTTCTGCTTCTTCATATGCAGCTTTTTCATAATACATACCGATTTCAGGATAGCCTTCTCTGAAAGCAACTCTTGCCATAGCAAGATACATACCAACTTCTGTGCATTCTCCCTGGAAATTAGCTCTCAAATCCATCTTAATGTCCTCTGCAACATCTGCTGCAACACCAAGCACATGTTCAGATGCCCAAGTCATTTCTTCTGCCTGTACTAAAAACTTCTTGCCGGGAACACCGCACTGAGGGCACTTTTCAGGTGCTTCATCTCCTTCATGAACATAACCACAAACCGGACAAACATACTTCATAACTTTTACCTCCTAAGATAAGATTTTTATTTAATGAGTAATCCTCATATAAGCAAAATCATTTATTTCTCTTTACCTTACATTTACTCTACGCCGGCAATCCATTTAAACATTTTTTTGCCGTATTTCAATTCGCCCCATGCAATAATCCCGAATATCAGCAAAGAAAACAACATTTTGGCAATAAAATAGTCTATTTTTCCAAGAAGCCACACATATAAAATACCAAGTGGAACGAAAAATACAGCCAGATTTACAATCGTTGCAAGTAAAATTTGTAAAAACATCTTCACTATGCTCCAAATCCATGCCAAAAAATCAATCATTATCGTTTCCCCTGCTATACATTTATATCGTCTTTAATATTATATTCTCACTTATCCTAATATATCAGAAATACACTTAAAACTCAACCTTTTGACAAAGATTTGCCGACAGTTTCCCAAAAGTGTCTTCCGACTCACTAACCAAAAAAATGTTTCAGTGCACAACCAAAATCACATTGTAACATATAGCCAAAAGTATGCTTCAGACATGCAACCAAAAAGAAGCACAAGCTTCCGCTTGTGCCCCTTTTTGGTTTTTATGAAAGATGAAACTAATTACTTCTGTGATGTAGCTGAACCGAAGTACTTCTCCCACTTCTGTGTTCTTTCATCGATGATGTCCTGACCACCTGAAGCAAGATAATCGTTAAGGTATTCGTTCCAAACCTTATCAAAATCAGCTACCTTACATACAACTGCGTTGTCATAAGCCTGATCTCTCTTAGCTGAAAGTGTATCACCAACACCTGCTTCTGCAGCGATTTCACCAACGTTTACGTTTCTGTTAGAAACTGCATCATTTCTTGCAACGTTTGATGCCTGCTCTACTAAAGCGGGATCGATTTCTGCATAACCATAAGCCTTTGACTTAGCAGCTAAAGCCTGGTCACCATAGTATGTACCATTACATGTAATTGTGTAGTCGATGTTCTTACCAGAGTTCTGGATAGCAGCACCTGTTGCACCGATAATCTGGATAGCGCCACTTTCAAGTACTTCATGTGTAACACCCTTATCACCCATCTGAAGGTAAGCAATTACTTCAGGTGTGCTGATGAAATCAAGATAGTACATTGATGCTAAAGGTTCATCATTTGTTGCAGGGAAGAAGATCTTTCTGTCACCAGCTGAGCTGTATAACCACTTCTTGTATTCACCTGCTGCATTTTCGAAGCAGTCAACTGCTACGAACTTAGCTTCAGGACCAACTTCTCTTGCGAGGTTAGCATTGATTGAATCTGCACCATTTCTGAAAGGATAATCCCAGTTATGTGTGAAAGCACCAACATATCCGGCCTTTAAGTATGAATCTTCTGTTGTATCGCCTGATCCGTAAAGAGCGAAATCTTTCCAGAGAAGGCCATCATTGTACCACTTGTTGAGGAGCTTAATAGCATCCTTTGTTGACTTCTGAGTTAACATTCTGTCGTCGAAACCAAGTGTATAGAATTCTTTTTCTGTTACGTTAGGATCAACGAATGATTCGATAAGGTTAGATGCTCTCCAACCGATATCATAGCTTACTGAGAAAGGAATCATCTTGTCTGCATCAGCGCCAAGTAATGTCTTTGCGTTATCTCTGAATGCAACTAAGCACTTTTCAAATTCAGCCTTTGTTGTAGGTGTCTTAAGACCTAACTTATCAAGCCAGTCCTGACGCATGAAAGTAACGATACGTTCTGTTTCGTTTCTCTTACCTTCGATTGCCCATAAAACACCGGTATCAGGATCCTTGTCCCAGAGAATGTTGGTATCTTCAAGCCAGTTCCATAAGTTAGGAAGATCTGCCTTGTTGTCTTCAACAAGCTTAGATAAATCAAGAACACCACCCATGTTAGCATAGGTAAGAATTGTAGGATAGCTGTATGTTACGCAGATATCAGGAGCCTGGTTAGCAGCAAGAAGGTTGTTGATATCATCAACTTCTGTCCAACGAGGAACTTTCTTGAAAACAACTTCTACGTTGTGCTTTTCAAGCATTCCCTTCTTGATGTAATCTGTGTACATGTTGTTTTCGGGATCTGAACCACCATCATTACCACGGTCATAAATTTCAACTGTGATAGTTCTCTTGGTAGTAAACTTACCGTTTACAACTTCTTTTGTCTCTTCCTTTGTTGTGTTGGAAGATGAATTTGATGAGCTGCTGTTGTTTGACTGATTGTCATTAGCAGGCTTTTCATCATCGCCGCAAGCAACTAATGCAAGTACCATTGCAAGTGCAAGCAAAAACATGACGAATTTCTTCATTTGAGTTTCCTCCCCTAAAAAGATTTAAATACC
This sequence comes from Lachnospiraceae bacterium, assembly GCA_024403335.1. Lineage (GTDB taxonomy): Bacteria > Bacillota > Clostridia > Lachnospirales > Lachnospiraceae > JAKSSA01. The sequence continues at coordinate 56,373 of JAKSSA010000001.1, read as the reverse complement.
TCGTCCTTTCGGACTATCATAACCCTTGAAGTCTCTTCATCAAAATTTCCTCTTCAAAAGAAACTTTTCGGGACATGTTCTAAAATATCATTCCTTTACTGCGCCAAGTGTAACGCCATGAATGAAATATCTCTGAAGCCAAGGATAAATAAGCAAAATCGGTACTGTTGAGAACATAACGATTGCTGCCTTAAGTGACTCTGCAAGACCTGGTGCTGAGAAACCTTCCTGTGTTGCTACTTCAACCTGATTGATATTTCTCTGGATGTTATAAAGTAACAACTGCAAAGGATAATACTTGGCATCTCTCATGTAATAAAGACCGTCTGAGTAACCGTTCCAACGTCCTACTGCATAGAACAAGGCAATTGTTGCAAATACAGGCTTTGACAAAGGAACATAGATTTTAACAAGTATCTGGAAGAAGGTCGCACCATCAATCTGGGCTGACTCTCTTAAGCTGTCCGGTATTCCGTAGAAGAAGCTTCGCATGATAATCATGTTGAAAACACTTAAGCAGCTCGGAATAATCAGAACCAGCGGATTACTCAAAAGGTTCAGCTTCTGCAACAACAGGTAGTTAGGAATCAAACCTGCATTGAAGAACATTGTAATAGTAATTAAAAGATTTATAACACCCTTGCCCTTCAAACCGTCAAAAATCAACGGGAAAGCACAAAGAGTTGTCATTGTAAGTGATAACAAAGTACAAACAATTGTAAGGAATACTGTCCAAATAAAAGCTCTTATATACTTTGCATCCTTAAATACTGTCGCATATGCGTCAAAGTTTAAGCCCTTTGGTAAAAGGAAAACTTCGTTTTTGATAAGTGCACTTGAACTTGACAAGGACTTAGCAAGAAGATTAATCATCGGTGTTACACAGATTATTGCAACAAAGATACAGAAAACTACGAACACCCAATCCCAAATTTTATCTGCTTTGGATTTAATAACCATTTTTCTACCCCCTTACCAAATACCGCGCTCGCCGAGTCTTCTCGAGAGCCAGTTGGCCATAAGTAAGAAAAATACGTTAACAACCGACTGGAACAAACCAACTGCTGTGGTAAGTGAGAACTGCAAACCTTTAATACCAACTCTGTAAACGTAAGTTGAAATAACATCGGCAACCTTCATAACAAGGTTGTTCTGGAATGCGAAGGTTCTGTCAAAACCACTTGAGATAATATTACCAAGGTTCATAATCAAAAGTACTACGATTGTTGATTTGATACCGGGTAATGTAACATGCCACATCTTTCTGAAACGGCCTGCACCGTCAACAGCGGCGGCTTCATATAATTCCGGATTAATACCTGCTATGGCAGCAAGATATACGATTGATCCCCAACCGAAGTTCTGCCAAACACCGAAACCAATGTAAGTTTTAATCCAATTGCTTGCTTCATCAAGGAAGTGAATGGGTTCATGTCCCATCTTCTTCCAGATAAGGTTGATCATACCTGCTTCAGGAGCAAGAAGCTGTAAAGCAAGTGAATAAATGATAACCCATGAAAGGAAGTGAGGCATGTAAGCAATTGTCTGAACTACCTTCTTGTAGCGCTTAAAGCACAATTCATTCAAAATCAATGCAAAAATGATAGGTGCAGGGAAACCAATTACCAAATCGATAAGATTAAGAGTAATGGTATTCTTTAAAGCTCGTCTGAAGTCAGGAGTTTTAAATGCTTTGATAAAATACTGGAAACCATGATTATCTGCAATCGGAAGCTTCCAAATGCTTTGTACGATGGAATACTTTTTAAATGCAATCTGTACATAAACCATCGGAGCATACTTAAATACTATCAGATAAATAAGTGGAAGTGAAAGCATGGCATAAAGCTGCCAGTACTTCTTCAAATATACCTTCGCGGGAACACGTCTTTTAACTATTGGTCTCTTTTCTCCTAAAGAATTTTCAACCATTTGTTCTTTCTTCTTCATGACGGTTCCTCCTTTCTAAAACTTATCAAATCTTGCTTTGATTGGCATCATTATATCACAAGTAAATATAGTGTTCATTGTAAATACAACAAAAAAGATTGCATATATCACTTTTTTAATTTATAATAAAACACACAAATACTAAAAATAAAGGACTTCAAAACCTCTATTTTAGGTAAAAATGCAAAAAAGCAAGTGCTTAAAGCCTCTTTTTTGTACATTTTAACAATACTTTTTATAGGAAATTTGACAACTATGATTAAGCTTGAATACCACAAATCATCCAACAACATTTTCTCTGAATTCGGCTGCCACATCCACACCTCCTACGAAATATACTACTTCGTTTCAGGAGATGTTGAATTAATGGTAGAAGGACGAGTATGTAAATTAACACCACACAGTCTTATTATTTTCCCTCCAAACGTACTTCATGGATGTCAGGTAAACACACATGACGATTATGTCCGTTATTGTCTTTATATTGATCCTGTTGACATTCTTCCTGAAAGACTTCCTTTGCTTACAAGCCTCGTTTCGGATTTTCATAACACTCCTCAGGAAATACTTTATGAGCACACCGAAGCTTTCAACCTTGAACAGTTTTTCTACAACTTAAAGCAGTTAGAGGATCTTCCTAAGGATGTCAAAGACACAATGGAACACATATTCACAGAAGCTTTGATTGCACAGATAAACTTACTTTGCAGAACATTGCGCCCTTCAAAGCTTACAAGTAATGCCTCAGGTAAAATCCTTGACATCGTAAATTACATAAATGACCACATTACTGAGCCATTAACGCTTGATTCAATTTCTTCAAGCTGTTTCATAAGTAAAAATTACTTAAACAACAACTTCAAAAATACTCTTGGCACCACAGTTATCGAATATATAAGATACAAGAGGGTAATTCTTGCAAAACAGATGATAAGAAACGGCGAGTCTGCAATGAATGCAGCCCTCGCCGTCGGTTTCGCTGATTACAGCTCTTTTTACAGAGCCTATATGAAATTTTTACACTATCCTCCAAAGGATGACATTCCTACAAGTCTTCCTTCCTGATAATAGCAATGTGTCCTTTGTTAAAATTACCTGTTGAAGCCATCTCAAGAATATCACCACCAATTCTTGAGTCAGCATTATAAACAAGCTTTTCAGCAAGTTTTTCAGCCAAAGAATACTTTTCCTCGTTACTTTTATGAGAAATAAGTTCAATCATTGGCTCTAATGCAATTGCCGTTTCGTTATCAACATCATAATCACATCTGTCAAGATAATCCAAAACGACTGTTTTGAGATTTTCAGGTGTATATGAAGGAATATTTATACGATTTGCAAACACTGAATTAAATTCATCACTCAGGCGTAAAAGTTTATTAAGTCCTCTTATCGAGTCAACGAGAATAATACAGCTTACGCCATTTTTTTGCTTTGAATTCTTAATCAGATGTTTAAGACAGTTCATTGACAATTCCCCAACACCTGTCAGGATTAATCCGCAATCAGAAATAGCTGCCTCGTATTCAAAAGGTTCTCTTTCAGAAATATCTTTTGCAGAAACCATAAGCATTCTGTCTGTTTTCAATCTTCCGGTTTCAAACAAAAACTGCATTATTCTTTGTGCCAAGTCGTTTCTGTCAGCTTCTCCGTCACTTGTAACCGCAAAGCATACAGAGCGGCCTCTTTCACTGTAAGCTACATCAAGACATCTTATAAGCTGTTTTCTTATGTTTTCAATATATGCAAAGCACCCGAAAACACCCTCAAAATCCACGCAGAAATCCTTTAATACTTTTTGAAGCCTTGAATCATTTTTAGGACGAAGCTTCAACACCTCGCTGTAATCCGGATGATAAATATCATTAGGTCCTGCCGTTTCTTCAGGACTTTCTGTCACAGTATTGATTATTTCTTCAAACTCTTCAAAATCAATAGGTCTGTCTTCAGGATAAAGGTCAAAAATTGAAATCTGAACTCTCTTTGTTTCAGATGTTTCCTCCTGGTAATCTGACATCTCTGAAGTAATATCAGAAGCTTCGCTAGCATCATCATTTTCTAAGAAGGTATCAGTTTCTGCTGTTGCATATTTTACTGCAATCTTGTCAGAATTTTCTCTAACTACATCATCATTTTCTGAAATAACTGCAAAGTTTTGGGCATCCGTATTTTCAGCTGCATCATTTTTATCAGTATAATCAGTTTCTTCAAAGGCCGCATAATTCTCAACATTGTTTTCCAAATTATCATAATTAAGTGCGTCCTCATAAGAATTAACAACTACATCAGACTCTGCTTCGCTTTCAATAAAGGATAACTGTTCTTCTTCTGTTTCATCATCTTCTACTTCATCAAATACTGAAGTATCAACCTTGAAAACATACTCATCCTCAGCCTGAGCATCACCTTCTTCTGCTGTTTCTGAAGAGTCTTTTGCTTTATATCCAAAAATTTTATCAAGATAAATTCTGTCAGTATTTTCAAGTTCTGCCTCGTAAGATTCTCCTCGTCCTTCGGCAAAATCTGCATCATATCCTCCGGTTTCAAGCTCTTCTGCAACTTTACCGAAATCTATTGTCGAATCCTGATATATTTCATCCTTAGTGCTTAAGATATTTTTATTATTTGAGGATAAATTATCTTCTTCATCTTCAGTATCCTTATAAGTATCCCCGAACATGAACTGTCTGGCTTTTTTATAAACATCTGCCTTGCTCATTCCATTAATTAAATCAATCAGAAGCAAAGCCTTGCACGATTCAGGGCTTGGAGTAAAAAATCTTTCAATCTGACGGCAGACTTCAATGCAGGCTTTTGTATTTTGTGCCTTGTAATAAAGCTTTGCAAGTTCATAGCCATATTTTTTATCAAAGTCTATTTTTCTTAATTCCTCAAGAATTGCAATCAAAGATTTTAAGGTAGTTCCCCTTTTTAAGCTGACATCATATTGGCGTCTTAAAACAAAGGCCTCATCATCACAGCTTCTTGACAAGGTGTCGTAGTACATAACTGCCTTTTCCGTATCATGAAGCTCTAAATAGACCTCGATAAGCTCTGAGAGTAAATGCTTGTTTACACCAAACTTGCGCATTTTTTCCAAAGCAAGGGCGCATTTTTCATATTCCCCATTAGCTTTGTAAACCTTGCTGTAGGTTCTTAATTCATTATATGTATGCTGTTTGTTTAAATTGACAGATTTAATGAGCTCTAAGGCCTTCTCACTCTGTCCATTTTCAAGCAATGATTCAATTTTATTTATTAATCCGTTTCCTGCCATTATAAAGTTCCTGCCAAAAATTCCTCTGCAGTTGTATCCTTAGCGACAACACCATTTGACAAAACGCATATGCGGTCGCAATATTTTTTAACTGTATCAAGACTATGTGTAATCAAAATAACGCAAATGCTTTGTGAAAGCTTCTTTACTGCATCCATTATCTGCTTTTCAGAATCATAATCCAAATTAGCTGTCGGTTCATCAAGCAAAAGCAGTTTTGGATTGTTAAGCAATGAAGTAGCAAGATTGATTTTACGGCGCATACCGCCTGACATCTTTCCAACCTTTGTTTTTAAGTCTTCATCCGTTAAATTAAGAAGTTCTTTAAGCTCATTAACTCTTAAAGTTTCCTGTTTTTTATCAAGATGATAAAGCTTTGCAAACAAAGAAATGTTATCCTTGCCCGAAAGCTCTTCATATAAGGCTATTTCCTGGCTTACAAGTCCGATCATTTTCTGAAAAGCTTTTCTGTTCTTTACAGAATCAATACCATAAAGTGTGACACTTCCTTCATTTTGCTTAAGCAATCCTGCAATAATGGAAACCAAAGTTGTCTTACCCGTTCCGTTGCTTCCAAATAAACTCAAAATGCAAGGCGAATCCATCTCAAACGAAACACCATTTAAGACTTCCTTCTTTCCATATTTCTTTTTAATGTCCTTTACTTCAAGTATCATATTTTCCTTTTATTTTCAAATCCTACACAACTGCTTTCAAATTCTTCAAAGTTACTTACAAATTCTATGCAATCACTTTCAAATTCTTCAAAACTGTTTTCAAATTCTATACAAACAAATATTTTAACCTATAAGCAAACATTTGTCGATAAATTTACCTAACTGTTTTTCAGATAATCAAGCGTTTTCAAAAGCGGAGCCGGTATTTTTATGTTACGCTTTTCAATTGCTTTGTGACGAAGCTCATGCTCCTTTATCTTCTTCGCCAATTCACGCGCATATCGCTCATATGCCTCTCTGAAAAGCGACTGTGTGCAGACTGTATTTCTGATTTCCTTCGAGAAAGGGCACCAGGTTGCCATGATTTCACGAACAGGCTTTGAAAGGCGCATCGTTCCGTTTGACTCATACTTCATCCAAAGCTCATAATCCATCGCAAACAATTCCCTACGATTGTTTCTCGCCTTTAAAAGCATCGTTTTTATCTTTTCCTTGCGCTCATCTGACAGTTCTTTGTTCTTTTTATAATACTCAACAAAATCGTAATATTCGCTTGTCAGAGATTTCTCACGCAAATTGTTCCATGCCATGCCCTGCATTGTCTTGCAAAGCTCCCAACGGAAACGTCCAACCGTAACAATCATTAAATCATTCAGCTTGCTTTCGACAAAAATCGGGAATATGAATCTGCCCGAAGAATCACGCCTCTTCTCGCTTATATCCTGCCACATCGAAGACTGATAACCATAAATCGGAAGCAAAATGATGTCAGGTAAAACTTCCCTTAATTCAATTTCCTTCTCAACCTGCTGCGCTGAGTTATTGTACTGCAGCTGTCTGTAAAAAGCCGAAAAGTCGATTTCACGAACTGCTTCTGCGCTCTCTTCGATTTTTGCTTTTGAAACAAAATGTCGTGCTATATTACCTGTAAACTGCTCTCCAAGAATAAAAGGAAGGAAGGTGCTTAAGTGTCCATGTACAATTCGCATCGCACTTCTGAACATGTTTTCAAGTTCAAAACGAACCTTTGCAACATTATCCCTTTCCATTCTTTTAATGTCTTCATCCGTTATTTTACCGGTTTTGCGAAGTTCGCGAAGGTTTTCAGAATAGTCCATATCAAGCTCATTTTTTGAAGGAGCTTTTTTCAAAGCATATATTTCCTTAAACCATTCCATCGCAGTATATACATTGTATATATTTTCACTGCCACCATCATAATCAAGATTTAATATTTCAAGAAGCTGCTCATCAGTTACAAATCTTGCATCAAGCAGACCGAAATTTAAGAAAAGTTCGACTTCTTTAGAAGTTGTTTCTTCCTTCAAAGCCTTTAACATGCAGTTTTCATAAAGCTCTATTACAAGCTTCGAAATCCTGTGTCTGAGTTCCCTTTTATCTTCATCTGATGATAATCTGTCTTTGGTTTTAAAAAGCTGGTTCATCAGTTCTGCAAGTTCTGACGACTTTTCATTTGCCATGCCTGCATATTTCAAAATTCGCATGAACATGGTTCCATAAGCCTTTCTTGCCTCTTCCTTTGTCATCGCAACTTCTGAAGCTTCACCTGGCGCAGTAGGATTTTCAAACAGATTTTTAGCAAGCGAAACTCTGCAGTCTATCTCTGTTCCACTCACTTCTTTAACAATTTTAACTGCAGCATCAAAACTGTTATGAAGTCGTTTTCCCTCTTCAGCAAGCTTTTTACTGCTTCTTGAGCCCTTTGGTATTTTATTTAATAATTCAATATAGCTTTTAATCGTTCCGTTCTTTTCATTCGTAATATAATCAGAAACATCCCCAATAAAGCGTATATACTCTTCCGTTTTTTCCAGGGTTTTTATCAAAAGTGCCGAAATAACAGGAATTTCATGCATAACAAGTGCAACAGAATTACCATAAAAAGCTTTCTTTACTTCTGCTGGAATTTTACTGCATTCTTTATAATATTTTAAAGCTTCCAAGGTTTCAGCATTAAATTCTGAGGGCGGCACTATATTTCCCGTAAAGGGATTTTCATCAACTTTAATTCCCTCCTGCATGCCAACAACTGAAAACAATCGATATAACAAAGAAAATTCTTCAAAAAGCTCCTGAGAGCAATTTGATATCTGCGCATATGCGTTATAAGCGTTGTCAAGCTGTAAAAGCAGACTTCCCACCATTACGCCTCTGTGGTCTTTTCTTGCTTCAGCAACTGATGACATCGAATCTGAGTCCGTTACATCATAAACGAAGGCCTGGGTATCTTCCAAAACGGTGTAGGTATAAAGACTGCTTTCTTCATACAAATCAGCAATTCCGACATAACCATTATTAAAAACATGTACCTGCGCATCTCTTCTGGCCTCTATTTTTCCCTTAACAAAAGCCATCACCGGCATTACCTCCCGGTGTAAGGTCGCAAGAACGGTACCCTTCGGAAACACATTCATTGAATTTTTCTTAATCTCAATCGCCATTTTCAGCCTTTCTCCTTCTTCTTTCGAAGACTTTTAAAGAAGTCACTTAAAATTGTCGAACATTCTTCTTCACATATGCCTCTTACTACTTCGCATCTGTGATTAAAACCTTTTATATCAAGCAGATTAATAACCGAACCTGCACAGCCTGCTTTGCTGTTCATTGCACCAATTACCACTCTTGGAATTCTGGCCTGGACAATACTACCGGCACACATGGGACAGGGTTCTAAGGTGACATACATTGTACATCCTTCCACTCTCCAGTCCTCAAAATATTTGTTGGCCTCAGAAATTGCAATCAGCTCTGCATGAGAAAGAGTCGTATTATCAAAATTGCGGCGGTTATAACCTCTTGCAATTATCTCTTTATCCTTAACTATTACACAGCCAATTGGCACATCACCATTTTCGGCTGCTTTTTTCGCTTCCTCTAAAGCCTCCTTCATATACTTCTTATCAAGCATTTCCTGAGTTTCATAGCGGTAAAAGCTTACTTCTTCTGATATTTTAAAATTATACTTTTGATAAAGCTTGCAGGCAGGTATATTCTTTGAAGAAACCTGTAATTTTACACTAACTAAATTTTCATCCTCAAAAAGCTTTTCAAGCAGCAAGCCAAAGTATCTTGTTCCCAAGCCTTTTCCACGACATTCTTCATTTACATAAACATTTGATAAAAAGACAGCTTTTTCTCTGACTTCTATGTCGCAGGTAAATTCCAAAGCGTAGCCTTCTGAATTCTTAACATGTCCTTCTGCATATTTCTGTGTCGGGTTCATGTCAAAGACCTCTACGGAATATACAGGTTTTTTATCTTCCTCTTCAAAAAACTCTGAAGGAATAACATTAAGCATCAAATCAAGTCTTTGTTCTTCAGATAAAACCTTTTCTTCAGGTTCTTTTTCCTCTTTTAAAGAAACATACTGTTTTTTTGACAAAGACATCACATATTCCGAGTAATCATAAAGGAAAGCAGATGTCGGGTGAAGCTTCATCGATATTATCTCACAATTACCAAATGATGTCAAAACCTCGTTGGTTTCGCGAAGCAGCCTGCTAAATATCCCCTGATGTCTTAAAGAAGGATGAGTAAGCGCAAAAACCTCATAGGAGTCAAGATCAAAAGCTCTTGCAATTAAAAGACCAACTATCTTCCATCTGTAAACTGCAACAAACAGAAAAGGAACCTGACTTTTTTCCACTTCAAGCTCGCTTAATTCACCATATTTTCTGTTTTCCCAGCCTTCACACTCCTCCACAAACTTTTTTATAAATTTAAGTTTAAAAGCGGACAGATTATCAACAGGAAATACCTTTAATCCATTTATATCTATTTTTTCTGCTTTCTTCGACATACTCTCCCCAACATTTTGCCAGAACTAAGATTTATTTATGTTTTTTACTTCAATACTCTTTCAAACTTCCATTTGACTTTTGTCTCTGTTTTAAAAATTCTTACTTTCACAAACTTCGACTCAGCTTTCAAATTTTATCTTAAACCAGTTTCGGATAAACCTTCCTTGCATTTTCAGAAGTAAGCTTCTCAACTTCAAAAGCTGTAATACCTTTTATGTTTGCAATCTCATCAACAACATATTTTAGAAGTGATGAATTGTTTCTCTCTCCTCTGAAAGGAGTCGGTGCCATGTAAGGTGTATCAGTTTCAAGAACAATTTTACTCAAAGGAAGCTTTTCAACTACTTCCTTTAACTTTCTGGCATTTTTAAAGGTAAGAACTCCCCCTACGCCTATCAAAAAGCCCCTTTTAACACATTCCTCTGCTATTTCAGCACTATATCCGAAGCAGTGAACCACTCCTGACAAACTGTCTGGATTTTTAGGATAATATTCCTCCAAAATCTTCATGGTAGCTTCTGCTGCATCTCTTGAATGAATGCATATGGGCAGCTTCAGTTCCTTTGCAAGCTCAATTTGTTTTCTGAACCAAAGCTTTTGTCTTTCCTGCTCATTTTCTTCTTTTACCCAGTAATAATCAAGCCCAATCTCACCGATTCCGACAATCTTTTCATTATTCTTAAGCTCGTCTTTAATACTTTCGAGAAAATAAAATTCCAAATCGTCAATCTCGGTCGGATGTATCCCCAAAAGTCCATAAAAGAAAGGATATTTTGCACATAATTCCAGGGTTTCCTTACAGGATTTAGCCGTTGCAGCTGAATTTATAACCCTCTCAACATTTAAAGATGGCAGGGAATTAATAATTTCATCCCTGTCTTCATCAAATCTTAAATCATCATAATGTGCATGTGTATCTATTATAGCCAAAATATACTCCTAAATATAATTTATCTAAACCCAATTTATGTCACTTATATCTTTTCACAAGCTACTTTTATCTCTAAATCTCCAATCATATAAGATTTGAGACACAAAAAGCACTTAAATAAATGCAGATATAAAAAAATGAGTCAATTCTCATAATTTCTTAAAAAGAAATCTTCAAACCAACTCTTAAATAATAACACATATTCCCTAATATGAAAATAATAAATCCGCGCGTCCTTCTTCGAATGCGTTTCACAAACGGTACTTATGCAGTTAACTCGGCCCCGGCACCCCTACGGCACATCAGAGGTTCTGCTTAGTGCTGCTTCATTCCTGACCTGACACGGTTCACAGATTCCAATTGCGTAAGACCAAAGCGTCAACATCACTTACAAAAGGCAGCTTCACAAAACGACACCCTCGGAAAGGACATCACCCCTGCTGTAGCGGGTTGCAGGTACAGGGCACCGCTATCTCCCCGGCTGCGCGGAAACTTGATGACACTTTTAAATATAACAGTTTTAATGTTACCAATATCAGGCTTGACCTGATAAAACAAAATCGCAAGTGCAGATACTATAACATAATGAGTAAAAAATGTAAAGGCTAATAAAATCAATATGTATCTGCAATATACACTCAAATATATTCAAATTGCAAGATTAACCAGGAAATCAACCAAAAAACAATCAACTGCAAATTATATATTCATGTTACAAAACACAGTTTCTGCTGCAAAAAGGTATTCTTCCAAGGATTTTGCTTTTTTTATCCTTTTATAACCACTTTCATCCACAAAAAGCATTTTCCCCATATAATCCCAGATTTCTTTCATCTTGCTTAAGGTTGCATGCTCATCATAACGATTTTTATAACTATTTGCCAATTCATTATGAAAAGCTCTAAGCTTGTTTAAATCCTTTGGCAAAACACCATCTTCCTCTGTCAAAAAAGGTCTGCCGATAAGTCCTCTGCCAAGCATTACTGTATCTATGTCAGGATATTTTTTCTCAAAGTTTTCCAAATCCTCTTTCATAAATAAATCGCCATTATATACAACTTTATTTTTAGAGTTTGCTATGGCATAGTCAAACCATTCAAGCCTTACTTCACCTTTATAAAAGTCCTTCTGTACTCTTGGATGAATTATAATCTCCGTAAAATCAAATTTATTATAAATATCAAGTATTCTTTTAAATTCATCCGGTTCATTTTTCCCAAGTCTTGTTTTAATTGAAAATCCAAGACCAAGTTTTTTTACTTCCGGAAAGACAATCTCAAAAAATGCCTCAAGCTCGTCAGGATACAAAAGAAATCCACTGCCCTTCTTCTTTGTAACAACTGTTCCCGAAGGACATCCAAGATTAAAATTTACCTCTTTGTAGCCAAGCTTTGCCACTTCAACTGCTGCCCACAAAAAATGTTCTATATTACAGCATAAAATCTGAGGAACCGTCAATATGGTCTGTTCTTCCCTGTTTTCTATCTCAAATAACTCTTTTTTCTGAAAGCTTTCATTTTGATTAGGTGATAAAAAGGGAGTAAAACATTTGGCAAGCCCTTTATAGTACTTGCCAAAAACATCTCTGTATATTCTTGTTGTAATGCCCTCCATGGGGGCTAAATATAAATTCACTATTCCCAGACCTTCCAGGGTGCCTGCTTGCTATCCCACATTGCCTCTAACTGACGCATTTCAAACAAAGTATCCATGCACTGCCAAAAGCCCTTATGACGATAGCTCATAAGCTGTTTATCAGCAACCAGTCTTTCCATCGGTCCTTCTTCAAGTACTGTCTGATCATCTTCCAAATAATCAAAAATACCCGGTTCCAAAACCATATATCCTACATTGATGGGCGAACCGTCCATATCCTTCTTTTCACGAAAAGCCTGTACCGAACCCACAGAATTAATTTTCAAAACGCCCTTTTGCTGCTGCCTTATAACTGAAGACAAAGTAGCAATCTTGCCATGTGACTTATGAAATTCAAGCAAATGATTTATGTTAATATCACTTACTCCGTCGCCATAGGTCATCATAAAAGTTTCACCCTTTACATACTGCTCTATACGCTTGATTCGACCTCCGGTCATGGTTTTGTAGCCGGTATCGCAAACCGTAACCTTCCAGGGTTCTACCTTCCCTCTGTGAATTGTCATATCACCATCATTGGTATAGTCAAAGGTAACATCATTTGTATTTAAATAATAATTTGCAAACCACTGCTTAATATATTCCTGCTTATATCCGGCACAAATGATAAAATCATTGAAGCCGTAATATGAGTAAGTTTTCATTATATGCCACAAAATAGGCTTTCCACCGATTTCCACCATCGGTTTCGGTCTTAAATCACTTTCTTCCGAAATCCTGGTTCCGTAACCACCTGCAAGTAATACAACCTTCATGGAATTCCTCCCGTCATAAGCATTATAAAACACCTATATTTTAATATACGAAAACTTCACTTGCAACTAAATATTGGAAAGCCGTTTGCAGAAACAATCAGAAACAATTAGGGAAACATTTTTATACTTATTCAGCAATATTTATTCAAATACTGCAAACTTAAAAAGCATCAGGCATAAACACAATAAAACGAATATTACTTTGTCGCTGCAAACTCGCTAATTTTTTTAATCATATAGTCAAGCTTTTCCCTGTTCATTCCCGGATATACACCAATCCAGAAGGAATTGCTCATAATTTTATCCGTATTTTCAAGTTCACCGACAACCCTGTATCCCTGGCCATCTTTTCTCATTTCATCAAAACAGGGATGTTTAATATAATTGCCTGAAAAAAGGTTTCTGGTTTGTATGTTTTCGCTTTCAAGAAACTGTGTTATTTCGTCCCTTGTAAACCCGGCATCGTCTTTTACCGTCATCAAAAAGCCAAACCAGCTCGGCTTTGAATTTTCGGTCGCTTCAGGTAATACAAACTTATCTTTCAAAATTTCAAGCTTTTCTCTTAAATAATTCCAGTTTTTCTTTCGCATTTCAACGAATTCAGGCAATTTTTTCAACTGGGCACAACCTACTGAAGCCTGCATATCCGTTGCCTTCAAATTATACCCGAAATGTGAATAAACATATTTATGGTCATAACCTGCAGGAAGTTCTCCGAACTGCTGTGAATATCTGTGCTTACAGGTATCGTCAACGCCTGATGCACAATAACAGTCTCTTCCCCAGTCCCTGAAAGAATTAACCAGACGATAAAGTTTTGTATTATTTGTGCAGACTGCGCCACCTTCTCCTAAAGTAATATGATGGGGCGGATAAAAGCTGCAGGTTGAAATATCTCCTATTGTTCCGGTCTTTTTCCATTCTCCGTCAATAAAATATTCAGTACCAAGTGCATCACAGTTATCTTCAATAAGCCAAAGCTTATATTTATCACAAAATTCTTTAACAGCTTTCAAATCTATCGGGTTACCGAGCGTATGGGCAACAAATACTGCCTTTGTTTTTTCCGTACGAGCCTCTTCAAGTTTTGACACGTCAATATTATAAGTGGGCAAAGTAACATCCAGAAAAACCGGAACTGCTCCATACTGAATAATCGGATTAACAGTAGTCGGAAATGCTGCAGCCACACCAATTACCTCGTCGCCTTTTTTTATTCTTCTCTCTCCGAGTTCAGGTGAAGTCAGTGCCATAAATGCAAGTAAATTTGCAGAAGAGCCCGAATTCACTAAGGATACATGTTTTACTCCTAAATATCCACCAAGACCTTCTTCAAACTCTTTTACATAGTGTCCTGAAGTCAGCCAGAATTCAAGAGAAGAGCTGACAAGATTTACCATTTCATCTTCATCAAAAACTCTTCCCGAATAGCATATTCTGTCTCCGGGTTCAAATTCCTTTTTTTCTTTATGCTCCAAATTATAGTATTCTTTCACTAAAGAAAGAATTTTATCTTTGATTTCCTCTGATTTTTTCATATTCCCTTATTTTTCCCAATCAGGTGAGAAATTTTCTCCAATCTGAATAAATGATTCTTTTCTGTTCCAGTTACAATGTGAAGACTGATAGCATCTCTTGCAGGGGCTGTCCATACTCTCTGCTGCATTTACATTCTTTCTGTATTCCTGATATTTCAAGTCGTTCCACATATCCATAAATGGCCTTTGCATATCATATTTGAAAAATTGTACAGGAGTTGACATACAAGGTCTGACAAAGCCATCAGAGCCTAAGAAGAAGTCTCTCCAAGAAACAAAGCAATCCTTATGATATGCATCTCCTGCAATATCCTCGCCCACAAGATGCGGAAGCTTCATGACAATCCCAAGTTCATCTGCAACCTTTAAGGCTTCATCGAATATGCTTTTAACCTTGTCTTCGCTTCCCCACAAAGTTTCATTTAACAAATCCTCACCAAATACCGTCAGATATACAACTTTAACTTCCTCAATTCCAATTTCTGCTGCAAGTCGCACCAAATCAGGAAGCTCGTGAATATTTGACTGCATGGCGCAGAAAACAAAATTAATCCAAGGGTATTTAAGACCTTTTTCCTTCTTAATTCTGACAATATCCTTCAAATCTTCTTTTATCTGCTCAATTTTTGAGCCACGCCTTATCCTTCCATTTGTTTCATCTGTTGCACCGTCAAGACTTACAGCAAATACATCAACATGGTAATCAAAAATGGCTTCCTTAATTTTCTTCAGATTCATACCGTTTGTGCAAAAGTATTTTCTTGCACTGTGTTTGTCAATAATCTGAAGCATTTCATTAAAATGAGGATGAATTGTAGGCTCTCCCCATCCCATCAAAGTAACTTCCTCTATCGTGTCCATCAATGGTTCAAAGCTTTTGAAAACCTCCATATCAAAAACTGTCGGCTTAAAATCCGCTGCATTTCTTCCACACATTACACAGTTTAAATTGCATGCATTTGTCAGCTCAAAAACAAGTCTTCTCGGATATGAATTAAGCACTGTGGCCTTTTCGTCAATTTCCTTAATATTAAGTTCAGAATTATTCTTTTGTAATTTTGTAAGTTCTTTTCCCGAAAACAATTCTTTTCTTTTAGCTCTAATAACCATACAGACTCCTTAATCAGCAACCACAGGAATGCCAATATTATCTCATATTCTTATTTGATATTTCTCTGCCATAAATTTACGCTGTTCATCAAGAGAATATGTGAACATATCGTACTCAAAGCCATTTTTCTCACACAAAACAGCAAGAGTCGCCACGGCTTTATATAAGGCATCTAGATATTCCATAAACTCTCCTCATCTATATGCCACGCAATTCGGCGCTGTGGACAATTGTTTTTACCTGATTAAACAATTCCTTCATTTCAGCTTCGCTATATCCCTGCGTTTTCTTATCAATCAAATCTCCTGAATCTTTAAAACTTTGTAAATAATATCTTTTTGCGCCTTTTATCCATTCTGACATTTCGAGTACTGACTGCAAGTCATGAAAAGTTTTCGTAACAGTAGTTCTGAATTCATAATCAACGTTTCCTGTTTTTAAAAATTCAACACTTTCTTCTATCTTTGTAATATCAAAAAAACTAAGTCCTGCCGTTTCTGCATATCGATCTTTTGAATTCTTAATATCCATGGCAACATAGTCAACCAAGCCTTCATTAACCATTGTTTTTAAAACATCAGGTTTGTACCCATTAGTATCAAGCTTAACAAGAAAACCAAGCTCTTTTATTCTTCCGGCAAAATCAGGTAAGTCCTTTTGTAAAGTCGGCTCACCACCTGTTATGCAAACGCCCTCCAAAACGCCTTTTCTTGATTCTAAAAATCTGAAAAATTCTTCCTCCATAATCAAAGGCTGACTATCAGGTCTTAATACTAAGGACGCATTCTGGCAAAAAGGACATCTGAAATTACAAGCGCCTGTAAAAACAAGCGCTGATAACTTTCCCGGATAATCCAACAATGTTAATTTGTTCAAACCATGAATATTCATTTAAATTCCTAAGACAATCATTAATATCACTAAACAATTATTAAATCACAAACAATTATTTATATCACTAAACAATCATTTATTTCTCACATAATTATTTAGCATCCCAGACAATTTTTCTTTTCCATACACCTGTAAGGTAAGCTATAATCGTCGCTACTGCACCAATAACCCAGGCAATCAGCAGCGAATAATATATTGACTCAGGCATACCATTTGGCAATTCAGGAGATCTTGTCAGGTATGCAATTCCATATGCCGAAGGTAAACGAACAATGATTGTAGTAATCAAAGATATTACCATAGGTGTCATGGTATCGCCTGCGCCTCGCATAATACCACCCAAAGTCTGTGTTACACAAAATGCAAAATATCCAAAGGCAAGTAATCTTATCATTCTTGCACCCATGTCGATTACTTCTTCTGTCTCTGTAAAAATAGAAAGCAAGCCTTCACTGAATATGAGAATGGCCGCAATCAAAACTGCCGATGTGATTAATCCCATTCTTAAACCATGAAAAGCAGCTTTATCCACTCTTTCTTTGTTTTTTGCACCAACATTTTGTCCTACATAAGTAGTCATTGCCATACCAAAAGTAAAGTTTGGCATCATCGCGAATCCGTCTACTCTCATTACAGCAGTGGTAGTAGCTATAAATGCCGTTCCAAAGGAATTGGTTAAAGACTGAACAAATACCTGCGCACTTGCAAATATAGCCTGTGTCAAACCTGCAGGAAGACCTATTCTTACAATTCTAAAGCAAAGAGGATAATCAGGAGTAAATGCCTCTTTATCAAAATCAAGCTGGGCTTTCATTGAGAAAATACGCCAAACTGTCAAAATTGCAGATATAAACTGAGCGATTATGGTAGCATATGCCACACCTGCAACTCCCCATTTAAAAGCTGCGACAAACAAAAGGTCCAAAACAATATTTATACCGCAGGCAACCAAAAGGAACACCAAAGGCATGATAGAGTCCCCAAGACCTCTTAAAATACCTGCACCCATGTTATAAAAAGCAGTACCTATGAAGCCTGCCATGATAATAAGCAAATAACTTCTTGCATCCGCAAAAATATCATCAGGAGTCTGTGTCAGTTTAAGTACCGGAGTTGTGATAACAATACCAAAAATAGTAGTAACAATACCTACAACCAATGTCATAAGTAAAATATTACCTACTGATTTAGATAACCTCTTTCGATCCTTCGCACCAAAATACTGAGCTACTACAATTCCTGCACCTGTGGCAACACCCATAAAAAGTGACAAAATCAGGTTCAAAATAGGATTTGATGCACCAACTGCACCTAATGCGCCATCACCAATATGCTTACCAACAATAATAGCATCTACTGTGTTATAAAGCTGCTGTGCAAAATTACCAATCAAAAGAGGAACGGCAAACTTAAGCATTACACTCGTAGGATTACCTACCGTCATGTCCTGCGCTCCGATTAAACTTACTACTTTTTCCTTAAAACGAGCCATTAATTTTTCCTTCTTTATACAATAATATAATATTTGTTATCGTATAACCGCTGTTGTCTCATATAACAGGGGTCAGCATTTCTGCTAGTTAGACCTGTTTTCATTTCCGAAAAATAACAGGTATCAGCATGTCTGCTACTTATTACCTGTTTTCACTTCCGAAAACAAGCAGCATATATTTAACAATAAATTATCCGATAAGTAAAGAATTATATTACATATTATTTTTTCAAACTAAAGTGGAAAGTTTATATTCTTCCAATTTAAAAATTAATTTATTTCAACTCCAAGTTTCTTAGCTTCATAAATAAGCTGTCTGGCTTCGTCATATTTTCCTTCATTCTGAAGACTTTCAATTTCCTTTATCAGCTGTTCTTTAAGTGCATTAAATTCAATTACTCTTTTTCTTTCAACAATAAGCTGCTTTGCATTTTCAACATATTGAGGATATTTTTCAACAAATTTCTTGATTCGCTCAACATCAACCAAAACCAGGTACTCAGGCAAAGGCATTTTTGCTTCAAAAAATGCTCTCCATGCCGTAAATAAAGCGGTATTACTGTTAATGCAGGGCTTGATTGATTCCTCAAAATCAAACATTCTTTTTCTTAACTTGCAGGCATACAAAAACACAAACATCTGGCTGAAAAGATCATCCATGTCATCATCCCACTTTATACTCTTAAAAAGAAGGATTGCTTTTTCCTGATTAACAAGCTTGTCTTTATCCGAAATACTGTTCTTAAGCTTAATGCCTTCTTCATCCAAATCAAAGCCCTGAATGTTAAGGCCTTCCAAAGGACACAATACCAGGAAGCAGGTGGCCTGAAGATATAAACTTTCATTCAACACATCCTGTTCATAAAATGACATGCTGAAGCCTGACAGTAAGGCCTCATAATTATATACTCTTTCCCTTACCAAAGTCACACCGGCTCTGTATCTTTCAAACTGATGAATTGCCTTTCTGTATTTCATGTGTTTCATGTACATCTTACCCATCATAAAATCAATAATAGGCGGTGCAACAGGAGAAAGCTTGCCAATAAGATAATATTTCTTATATTCTGCCTCAATTTCTTCTATTGAATTTACCCAATCCATCATATAAGAAAAATAGTAGGTTAAAATCAGTGTATAAGCCGGGTTATCCGTCCTACCAAAAAACTGTTCTGCATATTTTTTAGACACATTATAGTTTTCTATTAATGCACTTGAAGCTCCAAGTTCAATAAGATACTGTGCTGCATTATCAATATTATCTGGATCGTTTTTTAACATTTCCTCTAAAATCGGGCGGTTTCTTAAAACCTTTGCAGCATATTCGTCAGCATTTTTGTAAACATATCCGTAATGATGTACATAATCCTTTAAGCACTTTGAATTCTTAAAACTCAAATTAAGCTTTTCGTGAATTGCTCCATGGAAGCGTACACCTTCTTCCATCTTAAACAATCTTCCAATCTGTGTTTTGGAATAGTGTCCCTCGTAGTCCCTGTAATTTCGTATGTAATAATTTGCAGTTATATAGTTTTTATACTCACCTGATTTAAAGAAATTAATAATCTCGTCAGTACTTTCAAACCATTCATCATCATCGATGAACATAAACCACTCGCTGTCAGCAGCATCCAGTCCGACATTACGCGCAGCCGCAAAATCATTTATCCAGTCAAAATGAATAATCTTATCCGTCTACTTTCTTGCAACTTCCAATGAACCGTCTGAATTTTCTTCACCTACCGTATCAACTACAATTAAGTCTGCATCAAGTGCGTCCATTATGGGTTTTAATGAGCTTAAACACTTGTCAATGGTATCAATTCTGTTAGATACAAGTAATGAGATTGTTAATAATTTCTTTGCCATAAAATACTTCCTTTTTCAGTAAAAAATGGGGCATTCTTTCGAACGCCCCGAATAAAATATGTCGATATTTATTAGCCCTGAAGCAATGAGAGAACGCCCTGGTTAATCTGATTTGCCTGAGCAAGCATTGACTGACCGGCCTGCTGAATAATGTTGTTCTTTGAATACTGAACCATTTCAGAAGCCATATCAACGTCACGAATACGTGATTCTGAAGTCTGAAGGTTTTCAGCTGAAGTATCAAGGTTAGCAATTGTGTGCTCAAGTCTGTTCTGGATAGCACCAAGTGATGATCTCTGCTTTGAAATCTTAGCAATAGCAGCATCAATAGCGCTGAGCGAATCCTGTGCCTTTGTCTGTGATGAAACATTTACATGTGTTCCATTTACACCAAGTGATGTGGCATCCATTGCATCAATTGAGAAGGACATTGTCTGTCCGTCATTAGCACCAACCTGTAAGGTAATACCATTGCCTGCGCTTCCGCCTGCATCATAAGCAGCCTGTCCAAGGAAGGCATCATCATCTCCTAAACCTGCACCATTCTGAAGTACAACTGGTACATTAATTGTACCATCTGTAACGAAAAGTGTGTTAGGCTGGTCAGGGTCTTCACCCTCAAACTTAACATCGATAGCCAAACCTGCTTTTGCAAGTAATTCTTCGATATCTGTTTCTGTATATTCCTTACCTGACTGGAGTCTTAAATCATAGGTTCCAGGTGTATCAAGGTTACCTGAAATTGAATAGGTTGCATTAGTAACGCATTCTGCCTTTTCTTCACCATGTACTGCATCAAACTTAACATTAATTGTAATGTTGTAATCTTCACCATATTTCTTAGAGGTGAAAACAATCTTATTTGCACCAACGAACGCGCCTGCACTTGCTAAAGTTGTTGCATCTGAATATGCTCTTACACCTGCAATAGTACCTGCACCAGCATTTAAGTTAGCACCTGTTGTTGCACCTGAAGCAACATAAACACCATTATTAAGCTTGATTGAAATATCTACAGGCTGATTTGTAGCTGAAGAATCTTCCTGCTTTGAGCTCTTAACTAATTCATCAATCTGAGTCTGTGTATAAGAAGCATCCTTGCAAAGGCTAAGGGTTAAAGTCTTACCATCTTGAGACCAGATAGCACTTTCGCCACCTGCTGTTGCAGTAACATTAGTTTCTACCTTAACACCAACAACGCTTGATGTAATGAATGCCTTTAAATCTTCATCATAACCACTGAACTTAGGTCCTGCTGAACCTGACTTAACACCGCCTGATGACAAAGAACCATCAAGTAACTTCATTGTGTTGAATTCTGTTGATTCTGCAATTCTGTCAAGTTCTTCCTGAAGCTGTGTGATTTCGTCCTGGATGTTTGATCTGTCGTCGTCTGTTTCTGTACCGTTTGCTGCCTGAACTGCAAGCTCACGCATACGCTGTAAGATTGAATGTGATTCACCAAGTGCACCTTCTGCAGTCTGGATCATTGAAATACCATCCTGTGCATTGGTTGAGGCCTGCTCCAAACCTCTGATCTGGCTACGCATCTTTTCAGAAATAGCCAAGCCTGCAGCATCATCCGCTGCGCGGTTAATTCTATATCCGGAGGAGAGCTTCTCCGTATTCTTTGAAAGTGAGCTTGTAGCTACACCTAACATTCTGTTTGTGTTGGCAGCAGCCATATTGTGCTGAACATAAATTGCCATAATGATACCTCCCTGTGAAGAAAATCCTATTTATGACAGCACGCTCTTTCCAATTAGCCTTATCACTCAAGGTTTCTTACAAAAACTATATCGACAGGTAAAAAACATTACTTTAGCTTTTTTTGAATATTTTTTTAAATAATCAAATATTTTTCTTAAAATCTGCAAAAATTTGCTCAACACACAAATTCAAATTGCATTTTCGCAGTACCGGCTCTCTTATCGGATCATCTTCGTTGTATCTGCTCTCTTATCGGATTTATTCATTAATTTATTGCATAAATCATTACCACCAGCTTAGCTGGTGGTTTGCTCTGCGGCTATAAGCCGCTGTTCCCTGCTTGCCTCTAAAGAGGCTCTGAAAAGTTCGCCTTCCGCACTGCGGTCACGGGCTGGCTCTAAAGAGCCTCTTTTACTTGCCCTTTACCACCGGCTCACCCGTGAACGGGTCAATGTACTCTTTTAGTGACATTTGATCGTATTCTTCATCTTCTTTTAGCTGATTTCTTACGTATTCTTCTATCTTCGCAGCATTTTTTCCTACTGTGTCTACATAATATCCTCTGCACCAAAAATGACGATTGCCATATTTATATTTTAAATTGGCATGCCTTTCAAATATCATCAGCGAACTTTTTCCTTTTAAGTATCCCATTACTTCTGATACGCTATATTTGGGCGGTATTCTTACAAACATATGCACATGATCTGGACATGCTTCAGCTGCAATAATCTCTATCCCTTTTCGCTTGCATAAATCGCTTAATATTTTTCCCACGTCGGCTCTTATCTGCTTATATATTACTTTTCTTCTGTATTTTGGCGCAAATACAATATGGTACTTACATTCCCATGTCGTATGTGCTAAACTGTTCATATCCATCTAGGATAAACCTCCTTCGTATTTTTTGTGCGGTTGGCGAACCTGCACTTATTATACCTCAGGAGGTTTTTTTCTTGAAGCTTAAGCTGACTGGGGACACACCTGCATAGCAGGTGGTTTATTTGTATTGGGAATACAAAAAAGCGGGTACCGAAGTACCCGCCTGAATGTTCACACCCTAGAAAGTGTTCATCCTCGCATAATCCATTGCATAGTTCCAAATTAGCCAAGTAAGCTGAGAACTCCCTGGTTAGACTGGTTAGCCTGAGCGAGCATAGACTGAGCTGCCTGCTGGATGATATTGTTCTTTGAGAACTCAACCATCTGAGAAGCCATATCAACGTCACGAATACGTGATTCTGATGTCTGAAGGTTTTCAGAAGCTGTGTTAAGGTTAGCGATGGTGTGCTCAAGTCTGTTCTGGATAGCACCAAGAGCAGATCTCTGCTTTGATACCTTGCCGATAGCTTCATCAATGTTCTTGATTGAAGACTGAGCCTTATCCTGAGAAACTGTGCTTACCTTTGTTCCGTTAACACCTAAGCTTTCAGCGCCCATGTTACCAATACCAAAACTGATGGTCTGGTTAGCATTTGCACCAACCTGAAGTGTAACGCCTTCACCTGACTTAGCAACATCATATCCTGCTTCGCCAAGGTATGCGTCATCATCACCAAGACCTGCACCATTTGCCATAGTAAGATTTACTGAAACAGTTTTATCTGTTACGAACAAGGTGTTAGGTGCATCAGGAGCTGCCTGGCTTCCTAATGTAACTTCGAAGTCCAAACCACCCTTACGAAGGATGTTTTCGATGTCTGATTCTGTATATTCCTTACCTGACTGTAAGTGCAATTCATAAGTTCCGGCTGTTGAAAGTGAGCCATCTGCAGCATAAGTAGGATTTGTAACGCATTCAGCCTTATCTTCTCCTGCCTTAGCATCAAACTTAAGAACGATAGTAACATTGTTATCAGCACCATACTTCTTAGCTGTTAAACCGATCTCATCAGCACCAATTGCATTAGTACCAACTGTTACACCGGTAATTGCTGCCAAAGTGCGAGTTGCCTTTACACCAGCTACTGTAGCTACTGAAGCTGATGCCATAGTAACTTTTGCATCTGCTAAATATACACCATTCTTAAGTGATAATTTAACTTCAGGAACCTGATTTGTAGCATTGGAATCTTCCTGCTTTGCATTCTTAATCAAATCATCAATTTCTGTCTGAGTATAAGTCTTATCCTTGCAAAGGTTAAGAGTTAATTCCTTACCTGCAGCGTTCCAAATTGCACTTTCGCCACCGTCTGTAGCATTAACTTCTGTACCAACTTTTACGCCTTCAACACTTGATGTAAGGAAGCCCTTGAAGTTTGTTTCATAAGCACCAAACTTAGGACCTGAAGCACCATTGTTGCTTGAAGCGCCACCTAATGAACCATCTAACAACTTCATTGTATTGAATTCAGTTGTATCAGCGATTCTGTCAAGTTCGTCCTGAAGCTGAGCGATTTCGTCCTGTACATTAGAACGGTCGTCATCTGTTTCTGTACCGTTAGCTGACTGAACTGCAAGTTCTCTCATTCTCTGAAGAATGCTGTGAGACTCTGATAATGCACCTTCTGCTGTCTGGATCATTGAGATACCATCCTGAGCATTGGTTGAAGCCTGATTTAAGCCTCTGATCTGACTTCTCATCTTTTCAGAAATAGCTAAGCCTGCTGCGTCGTCTGCTGCACGATTGATTCTGTAACCTGATGATAACTTCTCGGTTGATTTGGAAAGAGCGCCTGATGCTACACCTAACATTCTGTTGGTGTTAGCTGCTGTCATGTTATGCTGTACATACATTGCCATAATTTTTACCTCCTTGGTAGTGTCTCTCAATTACTTGAGAGGCGTCCCGAATCCTTTCGGGACCACATTTTTTTGTTGATTGTTATTATAATTAATCAAATACGGCCTAGGAATCGTACTCGACAAACTATACAAGCTTAATAGAAAATATGAAATTTTCAATGTGCACAACCGTTACTCTCTTATCGGTTGTGAAAAAAGGCAATATGCCTTACACCATTGTTATCGGACTATAAAAAATAAAAGTTTATAGCTTATTGCAACTTTTTTTATTAATTATTCATACACGCTTTTTTGCAAATCGGATATAAACGACATCTTGTCGAATTTATCACATATATTGTCAGGTATAATTCCATAATTCATTAAATCAAAATAAGGAATTATCTTTTTCAAATCTGTCATCTGTTGATAAATTTTCAAGTTTTTCTTTTGTATCTTCCCAGGAAGTAAACAAAATACCCGTACCGCCTGCTGCTTCCCACTCTTCTATGTTTTTTGAAAAATCATCAATTAAAATGCAATCCCTGCCCTCACAGTAATTAACCTTTTCGGACCTTAAAACTATATTCATTTTAATATCTTCAGACAGATTGCGTCTCATCCAGGCTATTTTGTCATCCTTAGCCGTAGCAATGCCCTTTTTAGGCACCGGAATACCTGAAAGCACCTCGCAGCGTTTTCCAAATCTTCCGTATATATAATTAAACATTTCTTTGGCATGGGGAAGAAGCTCCAGATGGTCATAAAAATGATCATATTCCCGCATCGACTGATGAAGTTTTCTGTTTTCCTCTTCCGTTCTTTTACCCTGGTCAACTCTTGGCAAACCCAAAAGATCTTGCACACCTTTATCAAAGTCTGCCAAAACGCCATCCATGTCCAAATAAATTTTCTTAATCTGCATTATTTTCCGTATCCTTAGAGGTTCTTGCTCTGCCAATTCCGCATTTTTCAGGATTCTTGCTTTGCATTATTTTCCGTATCCTTCAGGATTCTTGCTCTGCCAATTCCACGAATCTTTCATCATGGTGAACAAATCGCGCTTTGCTTCCCAATGAAGTTCATCCTTTGCCTTTTTAGGATCTGAGTAGTTAATTGCAATATCACCCGGGCGTCTTTCTTCCAGTTTGTAAGGAATTTCCTTTCCGCAGGCCTGCTCAAAAGTATGAATTATGTCAAGAACGCTGTAACCATGTCCTGTACCAAGATTGTAAATTTTCAAGCCGCAATTTTCTTTTATCTTGTCAAGTGCACAAACATGTCCCTTCGCAAGGTCAACTACATGAATATAGTCTCTGATACCGGTACCGTCAGGAGTAGCATAATCGCTTCCGAATACATGAACGAAAGGTCTTTTACCGATTGCAACCTGCGCCACAAAGGGAACAAGATTGTTAGGTATTCCCTTAGGGTCTTCTCCGATAAGTCCTGACTCATGTGCACCGATAGGATTAAAATAGCGAAGTAAAACCACATTCCATTCAGGATCTGACTTCTGCAAATCCATCATTACCTCTTCAAGCATGCTTTTTGTCTTTCCGTAAGGGTTGGTTATTTCTCCCTTTGCACATTCCTCTGTAACAGGAATAATCTTCGGATCACCGTAAACAGTTGCTGAAGATGAAAAAATAATATTCTTTACATTGTGTGAGCTCATTACTTCAAGCAAATTAACGGTTCCCGTAATATTATTATGATAATAAAGCAAAGGCTTTGCACATGACTCGCCAACAGCCTTTAATCCTGCAAAATGAATTACCGCGTCAATCTTTTCCTTATCAAAGATTGCATTCATTCCTTCTTTATTTAATATGTCTTCTTCATAAAAGGTTACTTTCTTTCCGGTAATCTGCTCTACTCTTTCCAGTGCTTTTACACTTGAGTTATACAAATTATCCAAAACCACAACTTCATAACCTGATTCAAGAAGTTCAACGCAGGTATGACTTCCGATAAAACCTGCACCACCTGTTACCAAAATACGCACTTTTCTGCCTCCTAAGCCTTTATGGCCATCACTTATTATATAGACAAATTTTTATAAATTAACTTGCTATACACTTAATTATTTACTTACTTATTTACTTAATTATTTCTTGTTTTTTTACTTAATTTTTTACTTTGTTTTCTACTTAATTTTTTACTTGATTATAAATTATATGTTTTCGTTACACACTTCCTTAAATGCTTTACTGTCACATATGTAAAATTTATATTTGCTTTAAAAGCAGAATTATTTTACGGCGACTTCCTTGTATACATCGCGTTTGGAAATACCTCTGTCTTTAGCCACCTTACTCATGGCTTCCTTGCTTTCAAGTCCTTCCTTTAAATACATTTCATAATGTTCTTTTATCGACTGTTCCTGCCAGGATAGCTGTGCTTCTTTTTTCAACTCTTCAAAAGTTTTACCCTCGATAACCAGCACATATTCGCCTCTTGGCTCTTCTTCCTTGTAAAAAGCAATTGCCTCTTCAAGATTTGTCTTAAAAACCGTCTCGTGTTTCTTCGTAATTTCTTTAACTATTGTAAGATTGCGGTTGCCAAGATGCTTAAGCAAGTCATCCAGCAATTCCTTCAAATGATGTGGCGCCTCATAAATGATTATCGTTCTTGTTTCATTTTCAAGCGTCTGCAAAATTTCTTCTCTTTCCTTTTTCTTGCCCGGTAAAAAAGCTTCAAAGGCAAATCTTCTGGTATTCTGTCCCGATATAATTAACGCATTAACTGCTGCACATGCGCCCGGTACAGGGCTTACCGTAATTCCTGAATTCAGCGCCTGCTTAACAAGTTCTTCGCCAGGATCAGAAATACCCGGCGTTCCGGCATCCGTAATCAATGCAATATTCATTCCCTGCAAAAGCTTATCGACCAGCTCATGTGCCTTGTCATACTTGTTGAACTCATGATAACTTGTCATTGAGGTTTTTATTTCATAATGGTTCAATAACTTTATGCTGTTTCTTGTGTCCTCTGCGGCAATCAAATCAACCTCCTTGAGTATGCGAATGGCGCGAAAGGAGATATCTTCTAAATTTCCTATTGGGGTTGCCACAAGATATAAAATTCCAGACATATGTTATTCTCCTGTACAAAATGCATTAATCCTCTAAAGATTTTAAACTCTTTTCTTCAGTGCTGTTTTCCTGCTTCTGATTTTGAGGCTTTTTCTTTTTTCTTGGTTCAAATTTCAAATCACTTACCGCATAATCTCTGATTTCCTTTGTGGGCTCGTCGCCCTTGCTGTCATCAGTTACAACAACAACCTTAACAAGCTGACGGATGGCATTTGTGCTTTCTACCACACCAACAAAACCATCATTTGTCTGTACCTTATCTCCCTTATTGGGAAGCTTTGCATTAAGCTCTTCGTAAACCTCCTGCTCATACTTAAGACAGCACATTAAACGGTTGCATACACCTGAAATTTTCTGAGGATTTAATGCAATTCCCTGGTCCTTTGCCATTTTAATGGTAACATTTGTAAAATCAGAAAGGTAAGTATTGCAGCAAAGCGGTCTTCCGCACATGCCGATTCCACCAATAATCTTAGTCTCATCTCTTGGTCCGATCTGACGAAGTTCAATTCTTGTTTTGAAAGTTGCTGCCAAATCCTTTACCAAATCTCTGAAGTCAACTCTGCCGTCTGCAGTAAAGTAAAAAAGCAGCTGTGAATTATCAAAGGTATATTCTGCGCCAACAAGCTTCATCTGAAGATCATGGGATGCTACCTTTTCTCTGCAGGTCATTAATGCTTCAATTTCTTTTTCTCTGTTGGTAAATTCCTTTTCAGTATCCTCTTCCGTTGCAATTCTTATAACCGGTCTTAACGGCTGTACAACCTTGTTTCCCGGCACCTCACAAACGCCTAAAACCACATTACCGAATTCTATTCCTCTGACAGTTTCAACAATAACTCCGTCATTCTTTTTAATATTCATGTCCAAAGGATCAAAATAATATACCTTTCCTGCCTGACGGAAGCGCACTCCGATAACTTTAACAGGTTCTGTGCTTTCTGACATATCATCTGCTTCATTTTCAGTCATCAAAACATCATCTGCTTCGTTGTTTATTCCTGCTGTAGCAGAAACCTCTGATGTAAGCTGACACGAAGCTGCATTTGCACAGGTTTTTGAACACAATTCACAACCGCTTGCACAGCTATTAGAACAATTACTTCCACAATTACTTGCACAATCACTACTATTATTTTTATCGTTTTTTATATTATCTCGCTGATTGTCCGATTTATGATGACCATGCCTCTGACTGTCAGCTTTCTGATTAAAAGTTTTCTGATTAACGGCTTTCTGTCCTTCAGCATTACATTCTTCAGTAGCCTGTTCTTCATCAATTTGTTCATCTGCATCCGCAACCTCAGCATTCTTTTCCTCTAAATTGCGGTTATCATTATTTTTGTGAAATTTTTTCTTATTGTAATAATACTTCTTTCCCATTACGATTATTTATCCTTTCCAAATAGTGCTACCTTTCTCTCATTTTCAAAAGCAGCATCTCCATTACTCCATCCATTGGCAAATTAGCTTTTATTCTGGCCTTTGCCTCTCTTATTGCATCAAGAATATGTGCAATTGCTTCGGCAGATTTTTCCTCTGCCACTTCCCTTACTATCATTAAATCGTCGCTAAACGATATTAATTCATCATTTTCCGAGCCCTTGTAAACAAATATATCCCTGAAAAAAAGCTCAAGCAAATCAAGAAAATCATCCGTTCTGCTTCTTAATTCCCTTCTTTCTGCTTTTTCTGCGGTCTTTGCACCTCTTTTAGGCTTTTCGCCATCATCCTTTTCCTCTTTTTTTGCTGTCGAGGAGGCTTTATAAACTGATGCATAGGACAAAATATCCTCAGCAGTCATTCTGTCAATTTTAGAAACTAACTCTACAACCTTTTTTCTTTCTTCTTCAAACTCATCACTTAAAGCAAACAATATTGCTTCTCCAACAACGCCTTGTGAAAAACGGGCTGACATTCTTGCAATATGTGACGGAATCTGTTTTTTATTAACCAGGTAATTTTCAATTCTTGCAGTTTCAACAGGCTTAAACTCGTAGCACAAAACACGAGACATAATTGTCTGAAGCATTGCTTCTTTACTTGAGGAAATCAGGATAATAATTACATATTCCGGTGGTTCCTCTAAGGTTTTAAGCAATGCATTCTGAGCTTTCGCATCCATTTTTTCTGCGCCATCAAGAATGTATATTTTTTTATCTCCATTAGGTTTTATCGAAACACTTGCTGTAACTCTTTCACGAATATCATCTACGGAAATCGTTTTACTGCCCTTTGGATTTAAACGAAGCTTTTCTGCCACAACATCAATTACATCAAAATTCGAGCCGGCATCAACTGTCAAACAGGCGTTACAAAGCTCACAGGGCTTTTCGCCCTCGCCTTTACAAAGCACCATCTTGGCAAATATATCTGCTAAAGTTCTCTTTCCACTGCCCTCAGGACCAACAAAAAGATAAGCATGTGACAACTCATTATTGTCAACTGCCTGCTTTAATGAAGCTATTATCTTTTCCTGTCCGAGATAATCTTTTAACTGCATATTATTTATACCTGAACACAATATTAAATCAGCATATCAAGCAAAATGCCTCTGATTTCATCAATTGTGTTCAAAATCATGAGATGGTCTTTTTCTTCCTTCATAAGCTCTGCTGCAAGCTTGTCAAGGTTTTCATCCACTAACTTAATCATTCCGTAAACTCTGTGTCGTCCGCGCTTATCAAGAAAATTCTCTCTTGAAAACTTGTGAGATCTTGAAACAATTTCATTCATGAAGGTCTGAATTAAAGAGCGGTATCTTCGCATATCCCTTACATCGCACTTTTTGCCAATTTTCTTACCTTCATTTGTAATATCTTCAAGCAAAACCGTCAGCTTTTCAGCAAGCTCTGTTTCCTCTATCTTGCTTATCAAAGTAAACTTAAAACTATCGCCTGTTTCCTGAACCGGCGCCTTTTGTTCCACCTGATTTATCTGTGTTGTTTCATTTACTCTGATATCCATTATCTATTTATCTTCTTTAA
The DNA here is from genome assembly GCA_024403335.1 of Lachnospiraceae bacterium. Lineage (GTDB taxonomy): Bacteria > Bacillota > Clostridia > Lachnospirales > Lachnospiraceae > JAKSSA01. The sequence continues at coordinate 25,883 of JAKSSA010000001.1, read as the reverse complement.
TAAAATCGCATATTTCCTTGTAACAATCTTCCAAAACCGTATCATCAAAATGTCTGACAATTCCGATTTCTTTCAAAAAGTCTTCGTTATAATCTTTTTCATCCGCGCAATATCTTCTGCACATTTCATTAATTTTGTTCTTCGCAACCTCCGGATCATTTATATCCGACTGTGCCTTTTCTCTCTTTAAAGCTCTTTCAATTCTTTCAAGAGCTCCTATTTCAAGGTATATGGGTACGATTTTGTCCCTTCCGTAGTATTTAACCATTGCATCAAAACCGTAAGCTGTGTTAATGACTAAATATTTTTCATCCTTGTTTGTCTGTTCATCATCAAGAATAAAATAATACCATAAACCAAAGACTGTATCGTAACAGCGCTCTTCAACCACTTTTCCGGCAGCGCGGTTCTTTTCAAGAAATGCTTCGTCAACAAAATGATATTGGACACCATCTGTCTCATGGGTACGAATCGGGCGTGTTGTATACATAATAAGACGCTTTAAACCAAGCTCTTTATTCGCAAGAAGCTTTTCAAACATCGTATCTTTTCCGGTCGCACTTTTTGCAATTATTACGTATATTTTCATCATAATAACCTCACTATCAAATATAGAATTATAGCCTAAAATCAAGGTTTAGTCAAATATAATAGGAAACACACATCATTTTTCATTCTTGTATTCAAAATGAAAAAATGATAGAATAATACAAATATTACTTAAGCATTTTATCAGATTTGGGAGGTGCTATGAAAAAGATACTGTTAAGTATATGGGAAAATATGAAAAAGGCCGGATTTACACTGATGTTTTTATGGTCCTTCCTCCTCTTCCTGTTTGTAATCACCCTTGACCAGACAACCTGGTGGCTGATTGCACTTTTTGGAATTTTAGTTCTGGTAAGTGCTTATATGATGGTGAATGAAAACACCGATAAGGATATGACCAATATCTTTGGCACCTACAAACGTCTCAATAAAATATCAAAGGATATCAACGATTTAAAGAAGGCTTTGGTAAAGGTTGTTGAAAAGGATTCAAATGATATAAACGGACTTTTGAAGCTCATCAAATACAGCATTGAGCAAAATGAAAAGGCCTTCCGCTTAATTGATGAAAAGATAAGTGATACGACCGTTTTAGAAGAAAAGCTTGAAATTCTCAATAAGCTCAAAGAAGATTTTACAGAAGCAAATTCACAGCAGGAAAAATCAAGAGAAGAAAATGTTCAAAGACTTGAAAATAATACCGCCAATGCACTCGAAATTTTACAGGACAGCATAGGAAATTTGGAAAATGAGCTTGCCGAAATCAAAGGCATGCTCGAGGATTTATCCTCAGGCAGCATTGCTATTTCTTCATCACCAAAAAGCCATTCAAAAGACAATGCTGATGAATACAGCGAATTTAATGAGGATATAGATTTTTCAGAAAACGAAGTGGCAGACAAAGACTCCTTCTCGCAGGAAAATGTATTTCCTATTGACAACACACCTGATACTGTTGCAGGAATTGATATGGGATCTTATATGGCAAATTTGAGCGTTCCCACTGATATAGACTATGAAGATGGTCCGAGAACTTCCTTAAAAGATGAAGTTGAAGATGTTGATTTAAGCAATTTTGATTTCGGAGCTTTCCTTGAAAACAATTCAAGCGAAATAAATGCCGTAGAAGCAGAAAGCACATTTGATGCTACTGAACCGGCTGCAGAACCAGTGGTTGAGCAGGCTTTTGAGCCGGTTGCTGAACCCGAAGTTTCTCTTGACGATAAGTTAAATGCAACCGGTGTTGATTTATCAGATCCGAACGCTAATCTTTCGCCTGACGATATCGCAAAACTTTTTGCGGCCTCCAATTCTGAACCGGCTATAGAACCCGAAGTTTCTCTTGACGATAAGTTAAATGCAACCGGCGTTGATTTATCAAATCCGAACGCTAATCTTTCACCTGATGATATCGCAAAACTTTTTGCGGCTTCTGGTAATTAATAAAACAAATCATAAAAAACAAGGGCATATTCCATGATATGCCCTTTTAATCATTATTTTCGTGTATGTTATTTCTCGTGAATTTTCTTGCCGGAAATATGTTCTATGTCTATTGCGACAAGCTGTACACCTTTTATGTCCCTTTCTATTTCTTCTTCCACTTCTTCAAAGGTAGGATAGTACTTTCTTGCAAAGGTTCTCACCTTCTCAACGGTTATCGCAGGATCAGAAATAAGTCTTGCTCTGCCAAAGACTATACAGCTTGAAACTCTGTATGCCCAGTCTCCTTCGTCCTTGTAGCCTTCGTTCCAGACAGCAAGGCAAACCTTGTCATTTGCCTTTATTGAATCAATCTTGTGACCTTGCTTTGCACTGTGAAAATAAATCCGGTTTTCTGCCTCATCATAGTAAAAATTAATAGGAACAGTATAAGGATAGCCTTCATCACCGATTACGGAAAAAGCTGCTCTTTTGCCTTCTTTAAGCAAAAGCTTCGCATCTTCTATGCCAATCTCATTTTTCACTCTTCTAATCTTGCGAAACATATTTCCTCCTTGACCTTTTTAACAGACTTTTTAAGCTCTGCCTGATATTTCTTTCACTTCTGCCTTTACCCATTTGGCAAGTTCTTCCATTCCTTCTCCTGTTTTGGCACTGATAGGAATAATAGTCGCTTTTTTGTTAAGCTTACGAATGTTTTTTGTAGCCTTCTCCAAATCAAAATCAAAGAAATCCTTTGTATCCATTTTGGAAATAATTATCAAATCACATACACTAAACATTAAAGGATACTTAAGCGGCTTGTCATCCCCTTCCGGAACAGAAAGGAACATGATATTTTTATGCGCACCTGTATCAAATTCTGCAGGACACACTAAATTTCCAATATTCTCAATAAATACAAGATCCAGGCCATCAACACCAAACTGTTCAATAGCCTTTTCCGTCATTTCAGCATCTATATGGCAAAGCCCGCCGTTATGTATCTGTAAAGAACGCACTCCTGTGGCATCTGCAACCTTTTGTGCATCCATGGAGGTTTTTATATCCACATCCATCACTCCAACATTCAGCTCTGTCTTCAGCATATTAATAAGCTTTGAAAGGGCTGTGGTTTTACCTGATCCGGGAGAAGACATAACATTTATCATGCATACCTTCTTCGAGGTCAAGTTCTTCCTAAGTCTGTCTGCAGCCTCATCATTTGCCTTAAATACATTTTCATGAATCTCAATAACCTTTACTTCACTCATGCTGTATTGCCTCCGCTTCTTTAAGACGACTTTTAAGGAACTCTATCCAAGGCTCAAAGCCCTCATCCTTCTTAGAAGAAATGCAAAAAATCTTCGCATTTGGATTACAGGCAAGAATTCGTTTTTTCGCAAGCTCCACATCAAAATCAAATATTTCAATGGCATCCATTTTGTTGATAAGCACAACCTCTGATACCTCATATACCAAAGGATATTTTGCCGGCTTGTCATCTCCTTCCGGAACAGAAAGAATAGTTACATTTATTGCTGCGCCTGTGTCAAATTCTGCAGGACATACCAAATTTCCCACATTTTCTATAAAACAGATATCAACATCCTCAATTCCCATGGCATCAAGTCCCTGCTTGGTCATGGCTGCATCCATGTGGCACATGCCGCCTGTATGAAGCTGAATTGCTTTTCCTCCGTTTGCTTCAATCGTTTCTGCATCTACGCTGGCATCTATATCGCATTCCATAACCCCAACCCTGACAATGCCTTTAAGGTGTTCGATGGTTCTGACCAAAGTCGTTGTCTTTCCTGAACCAGGTGATGACATAACATTTATCATAAGCTTTCCTTTGGCCTTAAATTCCTCTCTTATGCCATCAGCCGTAACTTCATTTTCTTTAAAAATACCCTGTTTCAGCTCAAGTATCGTCATCTACACCAATCTCCTTGATATTAAACTCGTTACCTCTTAAAAGATAGGTATGCTCGCTTCCGCAATAAGGACAAGTCTTGCCATATTCCACCGTACGATACTCACCTTTACAATCTTCGCAGTAAGTAACAGCCTCCAAAGTTTCAATTCTCATTTCAGTTTCTTTAGTAACTTCTTCTTTTTTTCTTGCCCAATTCCAACAGTCAATAAGCTGGTCATGAATTACGGTAGAGACTTCTCCTATCTCTACCGTAACATAATTAACCTTTTTAACGTCGTTTTCCTCGGCAACCTTTTTTACATCCTTGAGAATATAAAACGTAACTCCAAGTTCATGCATTATTTAGCGCTCCTTTTTTCTGTTTAAAAGAATCTTTCCTGCTCTCTTAAGCTGGTAAGGAATAATAGCCTTAAATTTATCCTCTGCAACAACCATTGTTGAGCACTCAGGGTTATCTCTCTTAAGTGTAATAGCATCAAAAGCGCACTTTGTTGTGCATATGCCGCAGCCTATACACTTGTTTGAATCTATAACAGTTGTACCGCAGCCAAGACATCTTGCTGTTTCTGTCTTAATTTGTTCCTCTGTAAGTGTAAGCTTGTAGTTCTTAAAGGAGCCTTTAAGTTCCTCATTAATACCTTCAAACTGCTTGGGAGCTCTGTCATAGCTTTCAACAAGAATATCATCCTTATCAAGCTCTTTGAATTCCCAACGATTACGACCTGTAACCATGTGTCCGTTATGAACATATCTGTGTAAGGATTCTGCTGCAATCTTGCCCTGTGCAATGGCATCAATTGCGAACTTAGGTCCTGTATAAACATCACCACCTACAAAAATATCAGGCTGTGTTGTCTGGAAGGTAAGCTTGTCTGCTTTTATAGCAGGTCCGTTAAACTCAACTGACTCATTCTTTACAAGATCACCCCATACAGACATCTGACCTACAGCAAAAATAACTCTGTCACATTCAATTGTTATGGTATCATTTTCATCATAGGCAGGAGCAAACTTATGGTCTGCATTAAATACAGAAAGACACTTCTTAAATACGATTCCTGTAACCTTGCCGTCCTCTGTAAGAACCTCTTTAGGTCCATAACCGCATTTGATCTTAACTCCGTCTTCTCCTGCTTCTGTGATTTCCTCTAAAGATGCAGGCATTTCCTTCTCTGACTCTAAGCAAACCTGGTAAACTGAAGCTGCGCCACTTCTTGCAGATACTCTTGAAGCATCAATAGCAACATTACCGCCACCTACAACAACTACTCTGCCATTAAATGGAACATCACCGCAATTTGCCTCGTGAAGATAATCAATAGCTGTATAGGTTCCCTTGGCATTGTCATTAGGAACACCAGGTCTTCTGCCTGCGCTACAGCCAATTGCAATATAAAATGCCTTGTAGCCTTCTTTTCTAAGCTCGTCAAGAGTGATATCCTTACCAACCTCAATGCCTGTTTTAACAGTTACGCCCATTTCCTTCATTACATCTATTTCAGCGGCAAGAACCTTCTTGTCAAGCTTGTAGGAAGGAATACCATATCTGAGCATACCGCCCGGTTCAGCATTTTTCTCGAATACTGTAGGCTTATAGCCTTTTTCTGCAAGATAAAAAGCTGCTGTCATACCTGCAGGACCACCACCAATAATGGCAATCTTATCATCAAAATGATCCATGTGGATACTTGCAGGAATAACTACAGGAGGGATATACCTTGTTTCAGCATTAAGATCCTGTTCTGCAATAAATCTCTTAATGGCATCGATAGATACTGACTGGTCAATCTTACAGCGTGTACATGCATCTTCACATCTTCTGTTACATACAGCACCGCAAACTGCAGGGAACGGATTCTGTCTCTTAATCAAAGCTAATGCTTCCTGATATTTACCCTGTGAAGCCTTTTTAATATAACCCTGAACTGCCACATGTGCCGGACATGCTGTTTTGCAGGGTGATGTACCGGTTTCGTGTACATTGATTCTGTTATTATCCCTGTAATTGTAATCATACTTTTCAGGTCCCCACTTAACTGCATCGGGGAGCTCCTGCTTTGGATACTTAACCTTTGTTCCGTCAGCCTTAGGAAGCTTCTGTCCAAGTCTTGTAGCACCTGCAGGGCAGTACTCAACACAGCGTCCACAAGCAACACACTTGCTCTCATCTACATGAGCAACATAGGAAGAACGTGACATGTTAGGAGTATTAAAAAGCTGTGATGTTCTGAGAGCATTACAGATTTCCACATTGCAGTTACAAATACCAAAAATTTTGTTCTCGCCATCAATATTAGTAATCTGATGAACAAAGCCGTTTTCCTCAGCACGCTTAATAATAGCAAGTGCTTCTTCCTTTGTGATATCGTGACCCTTGCCTGTTTCGCGACAATAATCCGCAAAATCACCTACTCCGATACACCATCCGAATTCATCATCGGCACATCCGTCGCCAATAGCCTTTCTTGAAGTACGGCAGGAACAGCGTCCAACACCAATCTTACCCTCGTACTTTGATAACCAATAGGAAAGCTTTTCTACATCAATTGCCTCGTTATCCATGGAAATTGCCTTTTCAACAGGGATAACATGCATTCCGATGCCTGCGCCTCCGGGAGGAACCATCTGTGTAATGCCCGCAAGAGGAATATAGGTCATTCTTTCAAAGAATGCGCCCAAATCGGGATGGTCCATAAGTCGTTTGTTTTCTGTCTTTCCGGTTGCTACGGCATCAGGATACTCTTCCATATTAAAAAGCTCTGCTGAACCGGGTACAAACATGGGAAGAATATATCTTCTCTCTGTCTGAGGTGCTGTCCTTCCATTATGGTCATAATGATAACCATAATCATATTCCAAAAGACCGATATAGCACATTTCATCCAAAACTTCCTTGAAATGAGCCTCCTTATCAGCCGTAATTTTATTTAATTTAAGTAATTCCTTGTAAGTATAAGGGTGCCTTTTTTTCATGGCAAGACCAATATCAGCCATTTCATCGGTAATAATGTCTGCAAGTCCCCAGTACTCAGGGTCCTCCACCTTTACACCTCCTAAAATATGTCCTGCCACGTCAGTAATCTTTCTTCCAAGCTTAATGACTTTTTCTCTGGCTGGGGCATCATGTTTATGACGAGCTTCCCATGCCTCATACTGTTCCATTCCCATAGTAAAATCCTCCATATTAGTTATGATTTTCTACTGTTTCACTATAAACTGTCTATTTACTTACAAACTACATCATTATTATACACAAAAAGCACCATCAAAGCCAATAATTTTTTCATTGTAAAAACACCCCTTCCACCAGATTTATCCGGTGAAAGGGGTAGATATCAATTTATCCTGTAAAATGGGGACTTATTGCTTTATTCATTTACTTCTTCACGAATTGTTTTGTTCTTGATTTCATCAACAATCTGTGCAACGAAATCTGCTACCGGCTTCTGGCCTTCGTTTCCTGCAAATCTTGAAGATACACTTACAAGATTTTCAGCCTGCTCCTGCTCACCAACAATAACCCAGTAAGGAAGCTTTGCAAGACGTGCCTCGCGGATCTTATAACCAATCTTTTCTGATCTCTTGTCAACTGTTACATCAACACCAGCCTTCTTAAGTTCTGCCTTAACCTTTTCTGCATATTCATTATATTTTTCAGAAATTGTAAGAATACGAACCTGTTCAGGGCAAAGCCATGTAGGGAATTTGCCTGCATAATGTTCAATGAGCCATGCAAGAGTTCTTTCATAGCAACCCATAGATGTTCTGTGGATAATCCAAGGTGTTGCCTTGTTGCCCTGTTCATCAATATAGTACATTCCGAACTTAGCTGCAGCAGAGCAGTCAAGCTGAATTGTTACCATTGTGTCTTCCTTGCCATATACATTCTTTGCCTGGATATCAATCTTAGGTCCATAGAAGGCTGCTTCGCCATCCTCCTCTGTAAATACAATACCATTCTTGTTCATTACATCACGAAGATACTGCTGTGTTGAATTCCAGTAATTTTCATCACCTTCATACTTTGCCTTGTTATTAGGATCCCACTTGGAAAGCCTGTAGGTTACATCACCATTGATACCAAGTGTCTTCATTACAAAGTGTGCCAAATCTACGCAGCGTGTAAGCTCTTCTTCTGCCTGCTCAGGTGTAAGAACAATATGTGCTTCTGTAATAGTAAACTGGCGTACTCTTGTAAGACCATGCATTTCACCTGAATCCTCATTACGGAAAAGTGTTGATGTCTCACTCATTCTGTAAGGAAGATCACGATATGATTTCTGTTCATTCATATATACATAGTACTGGAAAGGACATGTCATGGGACGAAGAGCCATTACTTCCTTTCCGTCCTCTGCATCCTTATTAAGAATGAACATGCCATCCATATAATGATCCCAATGGCCTGAAATCTTGTAAAGATCAGACTTTGCCATTAAAGGAGTACGTGTACGAACATATCCCCACTCGTTATCCTCTAAGTCCTCAATCCATCTCTGTAATTTCATGATCATCTTTGTTCCCTTAGGAGTAAAAAGAGGAAGTCCCTGTCCAATTACATCTGCTGTAAGGAAAAGTCCCATTTCACGACCAAGCTTGTTGTGATCTCTCATCTTTGCATCTTCAAGCTTCTGTAAATGTGCTTCAAGCTCTTCTTTCTTATTAAAAGCTGTGCCATAAATACGCTGTAATTTTTCGCGATCTGATTTTCCTCTCCAATATGCCATAGAAGAAGAAATAAGCTTGAAAGCTTTAATGTTCTTTGTACTCATAAGATGAGGGCCTGCGCAAAGATCTGTAAATCCACCCTGATCATAGAAGGAAATCTCAGCATCTTCAGGAAGATCCTTAATAAGCTCAACCTTGAAAGGTTCACCCTTTTCTTCCATAAACTTAATTGCTTCTTCGCGAGGAAGAGTAAATCTGCTGATTTCTTTACCTTCCTTAATAATCTTCTTCATCTCAGCTTCCAAAGCATCTAAATCTTCGCGAGAAAATGGATCTGTTAAGAAATCATAATAAAACCCATCCTCAATGCTAGGTCCAATGGTTACCTTTGCATCAGGGCGCAATCTCTTTACTGCTTCTGCCAATACATGTGAAGTTGTATGACGGATAACCGGAAGTGCGGCAGGGTCGTTTGCTGTAATAATGTTGAGGGTTACATCCTTGTCGATTACAGTTCTTAAATCAACAACCTTTCCATCAACCTCACCTGCACATGCCATGCGTGCAAGTCCTTCTGAAATGTCGAGTGCAATCTCATATACACTCTTTGCTTCGCTGTACTCCTTGAAGGAGCCGTCTTTTAACATGATTTTCATAGTCGAAAATCTCCTTTCTTTGATTGAAAGCTTCGGCCATACAAAAAATAAAACCCTTGCATGTCTTTTGACACGCAAGGGTGCTATGCACGGTTCCACCTTGGCTTTCACTCATTTACCTCTTAACGCGAGAAACGTTGCGAAATACTTAAATTTCCTTCGCACAACTCAGGAATGGTATAACTATGTATCACTTAAAGGAACTCTCAGCATCTGTTCCTATCTCTGGTAAGCTACCTCATAATTACTTGTTTCCGTCACAGTCTTTGATATCAAGTAGTGTAGTAAAATATTATAGATTTGTCAATTATAAAATTAACTTTTTTGCGCTTGGTAAAATAAACTTTTTGCGCTTTGTCATTACCCCGCTTCTGCGATTTTGTTAACCTTAACAAAATCGTTCTCCATACTTTGTCCGTTGTTTTCACAACCCCCATTCTAAGCCTTTTAGTCCCTTTTGCTCCATTAAATCATTTGTTTCCGAAACACTCATTTTTCTTTGAAGTGCAAACAAAATATAAGCTTCCCTTGGAACTCTTGGCGATAATGCTCTGTAGCCCGCATATTCTAAGAGCAGGGCAGTTTCACTTATGGTCAGCGGGAACCCGAATGCAAGCTGAATAAGTTTATCCCTGGAAGGTTTATCTCTCCGCCCGTCGAAAATCTGATAAGCATAAGCTTCCCCATCTATTTCTGCCCTGGATAAAACTTCCTTTTTCTGAATGCCGTAAGCAGACAGCATTTTGCCCAAATATGAAGATACTGTTTCTTCATTAAGCTCTGTCTTGTTTCGTTCAAGAAACAGTTCAGGATTTGATACTTTATCCAATTCATTTAAAAGCTTTGTAGTAGACTTGTTGTTTCCTTGCGTTCTCATCAGTTCTCCTTAATAAGGTAAATCTTCACATCATGCCCATAAAGTGTTGTGAAATAAAACATATATCCTGTTATTCCATCATTTCTCATCGTTTCATTGAAACTAATCTGCTCTTCAACTTTTCTCATATCAAAGGTAACAGTCCTTCTGTCATCGGATATTACGAACAAATCATCTGACAGGAATGAATGATCAAACTGCTTAAAAGTGTCTTTCCCGCCATCAGCAATCGTAATTGTAACATAAGGCGATTTTTCCAAATCATACTCTGACCAGCTTCCGAAGACATGAGGCACTTCATGCGGATAGTCACGCTTTTCGTTCTCATCTAAAACACGAACCCAGATGGCATGCGGAAAATTATAATGACTATCCACTGCAAATAAGTAATATCCTGCATCTAAACTATTAAACATTTCCTGCTTTAAACTAAGGACATTATCAAAAGAATATGCGTTGTCCAAAAGTATAAACTGCTCATCATCACAATACTTCCAAAAATAAACATCTGTAGGTGGATCAAAATCATATCCATAAAACGAAAGCAATAAATCCTGAGGTTCGCTCTTATAGAAATTCAATACAACATCGCGTTGCAAAATTCTCTCATGCACCTGCAGTTTACTCTCTTCAACACCCGGCTTCTTTATTGTATAGCCTTCCGGAGCCGGATGGTCTGTAAAATACATTTCATACTTAAGCATGCGCGTATTATTACCAAGACTTCTGAAATAGCTTACTTCTGTTTGCACTTCAGTTTCTGGTTGCATTTCAGTTTCTGGTTGCACTTCGGTTTCTGATTGCACATCAGTTCCTGTTTTCACTTCGGCTTCAGATTGCACTTCGGTTTCAGCTTTCACTTCGGCTTCAGATTGCACTTCGGTTTCAACTTTCACTTCGCTTTCTTTTTGCTCTTCGCTTTCTACTGCCGTTACATCATTTTTTTCATTATCAATGCTGTCTTTAACATCACCGGTTTCATCATTAATTTCACCGACAGTTTCATTCCTTACTTCAGATGATGCCAAATTATCTTCATTCTTAACTTTTGGTCCCCAAAACACAATCGCAACTACCAATACGGCGGCTGCTGCAAGCACCCCCAAAACATACAGCAAACTTCTGCATTCTACATTTCTTGCTTTTTCAATATCCTTTTTCAAACTGATTACTGATGCATATCTTGAATTAGGATCAAAGCTGGTTGCCTTGTTAATTATCTTTTTTAAATAAGCCTCTGACTTGCTGCTAAGTTTGCAACACTTAGCAAACATTTCATTTAAAACAACGCCAAAGGAATAAATGTCGCTTCTTTCGTCTGTCTGTGAATAGCCATACTGCTCAGGTGCTGCATACTCTACAGTTCCAAGACAAACAGTTTCCGCAACATTTCTATCTTTGTCATAATTTCTGGCCGCATCAAAATCAATAATTTTGATCTTTTTCTCTTTTGTGATGAGTATATTATCCGGCTTAATATCGCGATGAATTATCGGTGGGTCGCACGAATGTATCTCTGACAAAGCATCTGCCACCTGAGTAGCAATGTCAATAAATTCTGTTTTAGTAAGATTATTATTGAGCAAATACTCATGTAAGGTTTCACCGATAACATATTCCTCGACTATGCAAAGACAGTTTTCTGCTTCAGCAACTTCGTAGATTTCAGGAAAATAATAACTATTCATCTCCTGGATTTTTTTATATATATCAATGTTTGCTTCTTTAATTATTTTGACAATTACAGGTTCTTTTTTGCCATTATACGAAGCCAGCACGATTCTTCCCCTGCCGCTTTCTCTAATTAATGATATTTCTTCAAATTTTATGGCAAAATCAGCCTTCTGATTCATTTTACTGTTCCCCTGTAGCAAATAAAAACAACCATACAATATATCTCATTTCCATGACGATGTTGTCAAGTAATATGCGAAATCTCTCTATTACTGTTTACTTTTATCTGAGTACATAATTGAAATTATACTTTTTGCAGTATTCCTCCATAAAGGAGCCCTCATAGACATAAGCAACAAATTTTCTGTAATCGCCGGAGTTAAAATTCATGTTTCCTATTCTTTCAATAGAACGAGGGAAATATATTTCTTTTAACTTTTCGGTTTTTGTAATTGACCATTCGCCAATAATTTTTACCGGGAGGCCGTTGATCTCTTCCGGTATTATGAGCCTTTCAGGCAAAATAATGCCATCTCCTGCCATTCCCCAAAAACTCAGATACTTATTGTCATAGCATGCAAACCACATTCCATCATAAACTAGAGTGCCTGTAACATTTTCCTCAATTACTATTTGCAAGCCGCTTCCGTCCATGCCTCCATTTGGATTTACAGCTGCTCCGCCTGAATTTGCATTACCGCCATCTAATATTCCTGACAAGTCAGAAGTATTGTCATAGAATTTAAAATATGAAGTATATTGCCAGCTTGGTGCTTCACTCTTGCTATAGAAAGTCTGTATACAGCTTGGAATCTCCTCTTTGTGAAGTGGTTCAATACTGAATTCATAGCCGTCTTTCTTATAAAACAATTCATTCAAATCACAGGTGCTGCTATAAAGAGTATTAACTTTGTTTTTACTAACACCATTTGATGACCAGTTATTACATTCTGTATTATAAAAATTATATCCTGAAGTGTTCACTGTATACATGATATAATTTTCCTCATAAAACCACCGGTCATTTTTTGATGTATAATCATTATAGGCTTCCTTAACTGAGTTTCCTATTCCAATTCGCTCGCTCACATACAAAGCAGCGTTACCATGATACAAAACTGTAATAAGGTCATAATCTTCCACTACCTTTGTATAATCAATAACATAATACTGACCGTTTTCATAATAATAATTGATAACATGGCCATATGGTCCACACATCATAATCTGTCCGGTTACCTCATAATCATTACACAGTGCATAATCAGCCCCCGCTGTAAAATTGCAGCAAACTCCTGTTTTATCCATGAATACCCACTCGGAATTTGCAATCGGGAACCAGATTGCCCTATTCGTTGCATCCTGAATAACCGGTTTGGGAGATTTAGGTTCGCGGCTTTCATCAAATACAACATTATTTTCGTATAACCAGCAGGCATAATCTGTTATAGTCTTAAGCTGTCCCGGAATATCCTCTAAATTAATGTCCTTGTACCCTTTTCTAGTTTTCATTAAAGGTCCCAAATCAGCAGCCGTTGTAACTATATACGAATGATTTGCAACAACATTTCCGTTTTTATCACATGCCCAGACATTTGCCAAACCTTCACCATATGCCTTTAAAACACCATCACTTCTAACTCGCAGCACATTACTATCAGAAGAAACATAATACTCAACCTTCTTTCCTTCAGGCAATTCAAACTGATATGTACCATCAAAACCAACAACAACGCAATCTGAAAGATCAGTTAAATTAGCAAGCCAGCTTACAAAACCATTTTCTTTGTAAGACAAGGTTATTGCTGATGCATGCAAGTCACCTTTTGCATATGTGTCATTGAATCCCACACCAGTAGGAAGCTTGATATCATTTGTTGATGACTTAGTTCTACCTGGATTATAAGAATCCGAAGCCATCAACGTAATTGATCTCAGTCTGCCATAGTTTGTATCCATCGTGATGGCTTCTGTGTCAGTTGGTGGAACATATGCCCTCATGGACTGTCCTGCATCATCGCGGTCTATAAATACCATTTCGAGCTTTATTCCATCCTGCAAATACAGCAATTCAACATTTGTTCCTTTTGTGAAATAAACCTTGTTTACTTTTTCATAAATATCCCTGCTGTTATGCAGCCATGAATTGGATTCTGCAGGATAATAATCCTTGCCTGTCAATTCAACTGAATATAAAACAAAGTTCTTGAAATAAAAATCTGCTCCACTATTTTCCATGCAGTCTGTCAAAGCATCGTAAAGTGTATCTCCAATGCCGATGTTATCCATAACAAAAGCATAAATGTTATTTCGATATTTATGATTTATTTCTGATACGCTGTCGTAAACCCCAGTAAAATCATAAACATAATACTTACCGTTTTCATAAAACCAGGAAATCGTGTGACCAAAATCTCCGGACATCTGAATAATACCATTTCTCTCATAATCCCCTACAAGACTATACAAAGCAGCTGCGCTGGCATTATGGCATATGCCGGCTTCATTTTTAAAAAGCCAGTCTGAACCTATCGTTTGCGTCCAGTCGTCTCCATAGCTTGACCTTTGCTGAGAAGGAGAGGTACCTTCCTGTTCCATCACATAAGAAACCTCATGGGCATACATGTAAGCCACTAAATCCGTTATGTTATTAATACTTTCCTGAATGTCCTGAAAAGGAATATCCTTATAAGCTCTGATAATCGCATTTCTGTCACTATAATCAATATACGAACCAATAGGATCGGCATCTGCTTTTGTTGTGGTAAATATCTTAACTGTGCCAATAAGGTGTCCCTTGGCATCATAAGCACTAATATCAGCAAATCCTTCTGAAAATGCTTCAACTACGCCATCACTGTACACTCTTGCAACTTTATTGTCAGAAGATACCCATATTGCAGGTTTAACATTTTCGTCATCAAAAACAAATTTTATCGGATGATAAAAATAGACGGGTGTTCTGTCTACAAAGCGGCTGCCAGGAAACTGATTTTTCCCTCTCGCATCAAACTGAGCTGAAAAGGAATAATCGTAAGCAGAGGATGTATCAACTGCACCATTTAACAGCTTATTTTCTTCTGCTACTTTCAAAGATGGAACAGGTATAGCTGTAACAGGCACATTTTCCTTTGATAAATCAGGCGCTTTTCTTTCAGGAATATCTTTCGCTTCTGCCCCATACAACCATAGTGCGTATTTTCCTGTTTCATATACAACAGAAATGTCTCCGTCCGTACATCTTAGCGCAATACAGGGATATTCAAGATTTATTCTTGGAGTCAGTGAATCCCCGTAAATCACATAATCCGCATATGTTTTTGGCGGATTATAAGTCATTAATCCTTCGACTCTCTTTTCACAGTCGTTACAAGTTAAAACTACATATATTTTTTCCCTATTCGTTCCTTCAACGAAGAAAAATCCGCTGCAGCGATAATCATGTATTAAAGGCATTTCAACATAGTCAGCAATAAAAGTGCGATGACTATTCAGGTCCCCATAATCGCCATTGTAAATAATTTCAATATACTCAACAGCTTCGCCTGTAGCTTTACAGGTCGCAAAGCGTGAAACGCCGCTTGAATATCTTACAATAAATCCGGCACTATTATGATTTGCTTCTATATTTTCGCTTTTAAGCTCTCCTGAATTAGTAAAATAATACCACTTACCATTCCAGTCGTCTTTTTGAACATAAATAACATTGTTAAGCTCATCACAATCAACGCAGCCTATCATAACTTTGAAATAATCTGCGTACTCTGAATCAAGTTTTGACTTAACAATTATATCGCCATGCTTGCCATTACAATTCTTTACGACAGCGGTCGTAGGCGTGGATGTCGGAATTGATGTCGGTTTAGGTGTCGCTGTAGATGCAGGCTTGTATGTTGCTGTAGGTTCTGATGTTGTTGCCGGTATTGACGTGTTCACCGGTTCTGATGTAGCCGTCGGTTTGAGTGTAATTACTGCTGTTAATTCCGGCACTTCTGACGGTTTGATAGTATCTAAAACTGTCAATTCAGACTGTGTGTTTTCTTCTGACGACATGTTAGAAGGCATGTTAGTAGGAATAGCAGAATTATCACCTGCATTTCGTCCTCTCCAAAAAACAAAATACTCAACTACTGTACCAACCAAAATTCCACACAAAACCAGCAAAATAGTAACAAAAACACCTTTCTTTTTCGGCTTGCTATCTATTTTTACAATTTGCTCAGTATTTTTGACAGACTTTGGCTGGGGTTCTGCCTCTGGTTCGGGCTCTACTGCTTCTATTGCTGCTTCGGGCTCAAGCTCCTCTACTATGGGCTCGGATTCAGGTTCTTCAATCTGAGGTTCGAGCTCAGGTTCGGGCTCGGGTTCAGGCTCTGGCTCCGGTTCGGGCTCCGGCTCTATTGCTTCTATTGTAGCTTCGGGCTCAAGTTCCTCTACTATAGCCTCAGATTCAGGTTCTTCAATCTGAGATTCAGCCTCTGGTTCTGCCTCTGGTTCAGGCTCTGCTGCTTCTATTATAACTTCAGGCTCGGGCTCCACAACTATAGGCTCAGATTCAGGTTCTTCAATCTGAGATTCTACCTCTGGTTCGGGCTCCTCTACTGCGGTCTCAAATTCAAATTTAGTGCCACATTCTTCACAGAACATGGCAGAAATTTCATTTTTTGCTCCGCATTCCTCGCAAAACTTAAAATCTTCACCTATTGTTTCAAAGCCATCATTAGTGTCAGGCTCATCATTTTCAACCCTGGTGCCACATTCTTCACAAAATAAAGCATCATCTTCAAGTTTTGCTCCACATTCCTCACAAAATTTCATAATACATCCTCAGCCCTGATTAAAATTTATAGCCACATTTACCGCAGAATTTACCGGCAATCTTAACTTTATTTCCACAGCTCGGGCAGCTCTTATATTCAGAATCTAAGATTAACACTTTCTTTTCTTCCACGATTTCAACTACCTGTTCTGCTTCCACTGCTGCCGGCATTTCCGCTTTTTCTACCACTTGTTCAGTCTCTTCTGCTGCCGGTGCTTCTACTATCTGCTCAGTCTTCTCAGCTACCAATGTTTCCACAATTTCTGCTGCCGGTATTTCCACTTTTTCTACTTCTTGCTCAATTTCTTCAACTGCCAATATTTCTTCTGCTTCTACTACTTGCTCGGCCTCTTCAGCTACCGACACTTCCACTTCTTCTTTCGCAATCTCTTCAGCCGCCGGTGTTTCTGCTACCTTCTCAGTCTCTTCAACTACTTTTGATTCTACTATTTCTACCACCTGCTCTGCAACTTCTGCTGCCGGTACCATAATGTTTTCATCATCAGCCTTTATTTCTTCTACTACAGGTATTTCTGCATTCTTTGTTTCCCCTGCAATTTCTTCTGACTTTAAAGATTTTATCTTACTTAAATCCGGTTTTTTTACTTTTGGAATGTTAATCTTTTTCTTCTTTCCAAATAAGTCTGAAATCTTCAGCTTAATTTTATAGAAGAAACCGACAATTTTACTCACAACTGATCCTATAGCTGCTAATATTTTTGCCTTTGTCTCAAGCCACTTCTTTCGTTTGATCAAAAACTCTAACATTTCAAGATCATTTTCAGAATATTTCTTTGCATAGAACTCAATTTTATCTATACATTTATCTACATCAACAATATTCTTCAACTTATTAATATATGATTTTGACATATCAGCTAAAACCGCTCTTGCATAAGTTGTATTATTAGGCTCAAGACTTCCACCCAAAGTCTCCAGATATTTATCAATAATGCCATCTAAATTCATTTCAGACGCATTTACGCCTGACATAAACTCATTATATTCCACCTCTGCAGCATCTCTTTCAATTATAGAGCCATATACGAAACCATGAAAAGTACTTCTTACTTTGGTCATTCTTGCTTTAAGATTTTTTACATTCTCATATAATTCACAAGTATCAACACCAAAAATAGTCATTTTTTCTTTGATTTCTTTTTCTAATACAACCGCAGCCTCATAATCTCGCACTTCTTTTCCTGTTAAAGATCCTATGCCTTCAGAATCATTTACCTGCATTTTTTCCAGCAAAAGCTCTACATCTGCCGAGTCCTCTATCTCGTATAAGGCTCTTAAATATGTGGTTGCCAAAGCACCCCTGTCAACATAAAAAGATTCTATTATCTGATTCAACTCGTCATTGATTTTTCCATCCGATGCAATAACACATCCGTAAAGACGATAATCGTACGGATTAATAGCAAACATCTCTCTTATCTTTGATTCATTTAAAGATTTATCTGGCTGTTCAATTAAAAAGTTACCATGAATTATATTACGAATAACAGGCTCAATAGCAGCCTTCTGTTCAACAGATGCATAGTAAAATGTTTCACCACAATGTTCATTTACTAAATCCGCAACTATATAATGAATCATAAAAACATCTTTTTTTATCGCAGACACAAGATTTTGCTTATTCTCAGGATCTGAAAAGACATCCGTTTTTTTCTTCTCATCCTGCTTATTTGCGAGACTATCCATTGAACTGGTCAGCATCTTAGTAAATCCTTTTGCTACTCCATTAAGTAAACTATCAGTAATTGCAGAGTTAATCATTGCAGATGCGGTGCTGCTAATACTTCCATCTGTTACAAAACCAACTGTCTTAACAGTATTACCAGATGCTTCTACCGTTTCCTTACTTGCAGCAAGGCGTTCAGCCATCTTAGCCTCAATAACGCCAACACGATCATTGAATTTTTGTATCGCGCTAAGGGTTTCAGATTCATATTTTTCATTTAATATCTGAGTAAATACAACATCATCTATATCATGAATTCCATAAGCAATTAAATCAAGTACACCAAAATTAATATACTTAGCCATTATATTTTCATAAAATGTATTTACTTTTTTTCTATAATCTTCTATAGAGTGTATTTCTTCATCATAAAATTTATCTAAATGCTCGGCAGCAGCCTGGCCAAAATCATAATACTTTTTACGAATGATATTATATGCCACGCTCTTTTCACCATAAACCATCTCCTGACCAAACAACTCTACGGTCATACTTTTTGCATCTGCTATCGCCATAATCGCCACCTTCTGATTTATTACAAATCGACAAAATTTTATTTATAATAGCACTAATTTAGTGCATTGTCTTATGCCGCCAGCATAATTACAAACAAATCTTCATGAACATATAACAACTTTTGTATAACATATTTCTCACACAACCTCTCCCATTCAGCTTTCGCCTCTGGAAGCAGCCAATCCGGACACTCAGGCACTCCCTTTGCCGGAACCGGCTCCTTCTTATTCAATTTTCTCTTTCCCGGATTGCCTTCAATCTTATTAACTGCTGTAGACTTTGGCTTTCTTCCTGCCATCGGAATCCCCTCCTTCCTTAATTTTAGGCATAATAAAAGCGCCTACATCAACTGCAAGCGCTCTATTAACATTATTTGCAATTACAAATATCCAATTGATTCTTTGTATGTTTCACACATGTTCTCCAAAGTTTCATTCCAAAATAATCCACAAGGAATTTTGGAAAAGCACTGATAATAAAAACTTTATTATTACCCGCTAAAGCCTGTTCGCACATAAAGATGTCATATGGTCGTGCGGTATCTAAATATTGATCATAAGATACAACTTTCCATACATAACTCCTTTCATAAAACTCGGCAATATTTAATCCCTTAATCTTTTATCAGTACATTATTTGCATCCTGCATGTTATCTGAAGCATAATGTATTTTCCCTTCTGATATTAATTCTTCTATGCTACTTCTAAACGTCTTTGAAGCATTACCCGAATACCCTAGTCTCTTGTATAATTCATTCGCTGAAATACTATCATCAGCTAATAATTCTAATATGCATTCTTTTATCTGTTTTTTTGATCTACGTTTTGGTATAGCTATCTCATCTCTATCCTCCAACTCATTATTTATCATTCCTTTTCCAAGAAACGCTTCATGAATTGGAATAATAACAGAAAAGAAAGATCTTTCATCATCAGTCAAAAGTAAAGGCAACGGAGAACCATTTTCTTTAATAGCTTTTATAGCAGTAGGAATACCGGTATTTCTTCCCTCGACCAAATGCAGTTCCTTTAGAAAATCTCCAATTCTTCGATTCCTATATCTTCTCGTTCGCATCTGATATCTGCTTATATCATCATCTGAAATTGATCTATCAGGCCCCGGTGTGCTAGTAATCTCTATCTTGTCTGCTTCAATTCGCACAGTAACAGGCTCGTGAATCTGATATGATTTGTGATAAATAGCATTTGAGAGAAACTCTTCAATAGCTTCATAACTATAGCTTTTAACTCTTATTGCTTCAGCTTGTCCGTTAACCTTAAAAATCTTCTCTGCTATCACATTATTTTTTATATAATTCAACGCATTTTGTAATTGCTCATCTATAGGACCTTTAAATATGCGTTCTTCCATTCCCTGTCCTGTCGGATCTGGTATATTAACAATCTCTATTTGACTATATGGAAAAAACATTTCAGGATGATCATTAAAAAACAAAATTCCAACATTCAAAGGTTTGTAATATTCTGAAGGTCCATCTGCTATCCTTAAATTTCGTGCCAATTGCTCTGTATCCAAATTATCAATATCATCAAGTAGGCTACTACCAACATTTTGAAGATAATTCTTTATAATTGGATATTTTAAATCTTTCATTTCAGCCTTCAGGTTTATCCTGTCATCAAAAGGAATATTATGAGATAATGACATCAACTCTTTTACGTCAATATCGGTGGCTTCAATCGTACTAGATATTTTTCTTATATAATATATTTTCTCACTATTCTTTGAATCAGGTGCCTTGGGACAAGCATATGGTCTTTCATATCCTCCTGGACACCATACCAGCAGAAGCATTTTCCCATCAAAATAAACTGGTTCTGTCTGTGGAATATATACTGGTTTCAAATATTTGCAATATCTAAGCAATTCTTTTTGGATCTTATCAACCGAATTTGGATCAATTCCTTTTACAGGTCTAACAACTTTACCATCTTTTTCTTCAGCACCAATAACAATATAACCGCCACCCCAATTATCAATATCATTAGCAAATGCACTAATTGTTTTTAATGTGGTATCCGGATTCCATCCTTCCTTAAACTCAATTCTCGCCCATTCAACAACATTTTCTGTTAAAAGCTTTTCTATAGTAATTGGGATTGCCATGATATACCTCCATAATCTCTTACGACTTACTTACGACTTTACTTACGACTTAATTATAAAGTCGTAAGTGGGGTGCGTCAATTATATTATTCACTTTTTTGCAAATATTCGGTTGGGTATTTGTTGGGGTAGGAGTGTGTTATATTCTATCGTTAAATCGATATAATTTGTTCTTGCGTAAGCGTTTCTTACTGTTGTTATGCATTTGTTTTCAGTCATATACATATCTTTGATATGTAATGAATCCAGTACCAAACAGTGCGTGTGAGCGTAAGAGTATGCTATATATAGCAATAGGGTTGAAAATGTTATGCTATAGCTACATAGCGTACTTTTTTATGCTATGGAAAGCATTTGGTTTGATGCTATGGAAAGCATTAAATCTATGCTATAGTTAGCATTAGTACATATTTAGTAGCCTTCATGAATTTTACAATTTCATCATTGCAAGAAATTCATATCCGGGAAAGGCATTCCATTAAGTGTATTGTTCTTACAGATCGTATAAATAGCCATATTACCTATTATTCAATTATAAACACATTATCATGTAAATCGGAATATACGTTACATTATCCTCTTGAGACAAATCCTTTGTATATATAATGTAGCGTTCATTGACCTTAAGCTGATATTTCTTTATGAAGATAAAATGTCCTATCTCATGTTTTACACACTTGCTGCATTAAATAAAAATTGATAAACTTGTCATAATATTAAAAAGATTTTGTGATGCATTAAAAAAGACATAGAGAATAAATAACCTGATTGGAGATAAAAATGGAATTAATGTTCAAAATAATAATATGCTTTTTAGCTGGTGCCGGAGCCGGTCTTGGAACCGGATTTGCAGGTATGAGTGCCGCTGCGGTTGTAGGACCAATCTTGGTAGCCTTTTTAAATGTCCCGCCCTATGAAGCAGTCGGCATCGGTCTTATAAGTGATGTGTTCGCAAGTGCAGTCAGTGCATATACATATAAAAAGAATGGAAATCTTGATATAAAAAACAGCCTTCCTATGATGCTTAGCGTTCTTGTAGTCACTATTATAGGCAGCATCACAGCAAGCTTTCTGCCGGAACGTGCAATGGGAAATACAATGCAAATCGCACTCATTTTTGTTGGCTTACGTTTTCTTCTTAAACCTGTTAATACCACCAAAGAGCAAATGTCTGCAATCACGCCCAAAAAGAGATTAATAAATTCAATAATCGGTGGCGTATTTATCGGATTTATATGCGGATTTGTCGGTGCAGGCGGCGGAATGATGATGTTATTTGTTCTGACATCATTTCTTGGTTACCAAATGCACATGGCTGTTGGTACCAGTGTTTTTATCATGGCCTTCACTGCGCTCACAGGCGGAATCAGTCACTTTGCAATAGGTGGTGTTCCGGATATATTAACAATGATACTTTGTGTTATATTTACTCTCCTTTGGGCAAGAATCGCCGCACATATTGCAAACAAAGCATCTGCTGCCACACTTAATCGTGTAGTTGGCGTGATTATGATTCTTACAAGTATAGCAATTTTGATTGTTAATAGATTCAATTAATCAAAAACTATTTTGTTTTAACACTTTTTTAAAGACTCATCGTTCACATAGATTTATTTCAAATTAACAGGTGTTGGTAAGCATATGCAAATTATAAGAAATTCAAGCGAAGCAGAAATGATTTTAGCCTTTTTACAAGGTGAACTGCAATCAAAAAGATTTAGTGAAAAAATAAAGAACGCTTTGGCTGATTTAAATCTAAATAGCGATATCATAATTTACGGAAATATAAATGCTGAATACGAAAATAAAAAGCGAGCATTCCTTATGCAGAAATTTCGTGGTTATCCCGACAAGGAATTATTTAATAATTTTCCCAAAAACATAGATTGGAAATATGCAAAACTCGCCAAGAATGACATAAACAACATATATTACATTAATTACAGTTACTGGAATGAACTTTCAGGCGGAACCTCAAAGCCTTTGGATGCTGCCAAAACTATAAAAATGGGCAAGGAAATCTTCGGTGTTTCCAACAAACCTTTCATATCAGGTGCAGATTATATAATCAATCACAAATTTCCTCCTGTTATACTCTTAACTTATAATACCGAGAAATATGTAATCATAGAAGGACATTCTCGAATGACCGTATATGGTCTGCTG
Organism: Lachnospiraceae bacterium; assembly: GCA_024403335.1. Taxonomy (GTDB): domain Bacteria; phylum Bacillota; class Clostridia; order Lachnospirales; family Lachnospiraceae; genus JAKSSA01. The sequence continues at coordinate 2,722 of JAKSSA010000001.1, read as the reverse complement.
CCGGAAAAGATTGAAGGCAGTTATGCCTACATCGGCTTTGTTTCTAAAGAAGAAATGGAATTATACGATAAAAGAATGCTGTAGGGATTAATTCCAGTTCTTCCAAACTTCCGGCTGATACACCAACTGCCATCGCATATTCAAATTCTTCGTAAGTGCATACATCTATTTAACTATATCCGAAACATCCTGCAAAGATATAAATGCTTTTTCATCAATTTCGCGTACAATCTGCTTCAATTTATTAATTTGAAAATGATTTACTATAAAATAAACTATCTTTTTTTCTTCTTTTGAATAACCACCAACTGCATCTACAATTGTTCCGCTTGATTCAAACCGATCAAACAAGACATCCACAATCTCATCCGCTTTTGTAGTAACAATCATGGCACACTTTGATCTGTCAAAGCCCTCCGCAACAAAATCAACTGTCCTTGACCCGATATAGTATGTAACTATCGAATATAAAGGCAATATCCAGCTGCTAATAACAAATCCGCATATTATGTAAAGAACAGTATTAAAAATTAATACAAAAGTACCAATTGAAATGCCAAGTTTTTTTGCAAAAACTACCGATAGTACATCAATACCATCAATCGCGCCTCCAAAACGAATGGTCATACCGCTTCCTATTCCGGATATCAATCCGCCAAATATTGCGCACAAAAGCAAATCCGAACCAGCTAAAGGCGATATAAAAGAAACATCAATTGGTAATATGTCCATAATCAAATATGACATTAACGAATATATTCCCACCGTATAAATCGAATATAATGTAAAAGAGGCGCCTTGCCGTTTCAACCCAAAAGCAAAAATAGGAACATTTAAAACAAGAAGAAATATGGATAATTTCAAATATTCCGGTGTCACCTGATCCAAAAGCATGGATAACCCTGATATTCCACTATCATATAACTTCACTGGAAACAAAAAAAACAGTAACGCCAAATGCATTAATCATTCCTGCAATTGTAAGGCAAACAAAAGTACGCATCTTCATTTTTTTCATTTCTTCTTTCCATTTCGCTCTCATTGAGCCTATTCCAGTTTTTTTCATTTACACCTCCTGTTTCTTTTAATGATTTATCAAATCAAATTCATTGATTCACATAGCAAAAACACATTAAATACCATAAGACAGTGAATCATAGAAAATGCATTTTAATTTAACAGCTTTTTATAAGTATTATCAATTGCAAATGCTCCTAATGGTGCAGTTATTACTATGGCAAGTACTGCAACTGTTAATACAGTGTCTCCACAAGCAAGTCCTGAACCAACTAACATAATTGTAGCAATACTAAATAGCATAATATTCTCACATATCATTTTTAACATATTTTTTATGAAATAAATCTACTGCAAATCATCAAGTATATCAATACCTTTTTTCAAACCCTTAAGTAATATCTTATGGTGTACTCCTTGCATCAAGAAGATTGAAAAATTTTACAGAATCTACAAATCTGATTTTGAGATTGCAAGTAGAATCGAAATGGAAATGCTATAAAAATAACCATTGCCGAGTGCGAAGAACAGCCGAGAAAAGAATCTTCTTTTAAAGTATAAGAATGGAGCAGAGCATATTGCAGAATGGCAAGACTTGTTAAGTGGGATTAATGCAGAGATGTCAGAAATATTCAAAAGCACTAAAAAACCAATTAAAAAAATCACTCTGCCAGTTCTATAAACTGCTTATATTTGTCTTTACGCATTTTCCCATTCATAACTCGGAGAGCCTCTTCATATTCATTAGGGACTTCACTATAAGTAGCAGTTCTCATAGGAATAAAGCCTATATCCATATATATACCAATCGCTTTATAACTCCAAGTCTGCGTATCAAGCCATACCGGCACCCCAGGCATAAGGCGATAAAAGCAATCCATCATATATGCTGCTGCAATTCTTCCAAGTCCTTTGGATTGATATTCCGGCAGACAGCTAAGACCAAATACAACGCCAGCCTCCTGTCCATCAACTTCTGTCCACCATGCATTTGCTGTCGCTACCGGTTTTCCGGATTTATCATCTATTATAAACAGTTGTCTCTTTTTAAGTTCTTCCATATATTGCCAATAATAATCATAACATTTTAATGCCTCTTCACGATTTGGAAATTCCAAAACAGCAACTTGAATATCTGCCCAATCCTGTTCATATCCTTTCTCATAAAAACGGATAGAAAAACCTTGCGGAATATGAGGAAGCTCTGGTTTTCTATTATTGGGATGTCTCATAATAACAGAATGAAATTCAATTGATTTATCTAGCATTTCTATTTTCTCCTTCCAATACACGAAATTTCATAAATAGTTTTAAGTTCGGTGCCTTTTGTTGTCATAACTTCAATCACTCTTCATATATCCTTTAGTCGTCTTCCCCAAAACCTTCCATCAAATACCGGTTCCAACGGGCATTAACTTCTTCCCTCTGTTTCTTCTGCATAATTTGATTCCTATGACTTAAAATTGCCAATACCTCATCTGCCACATCTTCCATCGGTATTTTTTCGTAATGACTTAAATACCCGATCATGCGTTGCGCCGTCCAATCTGTGTTCAAATTCAAAGTCACTTCGTAACAAAATGATTCCGGATATCCTCTGTCCATAAGGATATCAAACAATTCTAAACTTTTCTCTGTTCTTGGTTTCATATTCACGTATAATCCAATCATCTTAGATGGTGCTTGGATTTATTCCTTTCTCCCA